>NZ_PHUE01000001.1:3419292-3730137 GCF_002813295.1 Flavobacterium sp. 5 | reverse complement strand
CATTTTAGAAAGTGCATCTTCTACACGCTCATTAATAGGTTTTTTATCATCAAGATAAACTGGAACTTTATTTTGTGCATTCATAGCGAATGAACTCAACAATAGTAAAAAAACAATTGTTTTAACATTTTTAAACATACCTCTTAATTTATTAAAGCATTAAATTTTTATAATTAAAGACACTCTTCTTCTAAAGCATCTTTTAATAATAATGTAAAGCTAAAACGTTATAGTCTGCTTTGAATTTCTAAACAAAAAAAGTAGTGAATTTAAAAATCAAAATATTAAAAATCAGATATTTAAATAAAAAAAAGAGGTAAAAAAAGTAGTGCTTTTAAAATAAAAATTAAGCTCTTAAAGGTAATAATCCAATTTTCATGACCATTTCTTCAAAATCATTTCGAGAAACTACCGCTTTATTTCGAGCTTTGGTTCGGTAATTATAAATAGTGCTTAAAGAGTAACGAAGAAATGCTGCAATTTTCACACTATCTGTTATCCCGAGGCGGATTAATGCAAAAATGCGAAGTTCTGTATTTAATAATTCTCCTTGTTTCAATACAATTTGCTCTTCATTAATAAGCAGTGCATTAAAGTCTTTTACGAAAGTTGGATATAAGTTTAGAAAAATCACATCAAAATTCTCATATAATTCTTGTAGTTCTTTTTCAACCAAAGTGGTTGATTTTAGTATTTTGTAAATCTCATCAAATTGTTTGACTGCTGCTTTTTTGTTTAAAATAACGCGATAATTTTCTAATTTATTGATATAACTCGAACACAAACTAAAAAAATGTGCAATATATTCTTCTTTAACATGATTAGATTCAGATAATTGTGCATTTCGTTCCTGTAATTCGTTATTTGTTTCAGTAATATCTTTATTTAATTCGGCTAATTTTTGGCTGGTTACAAAAAGCTCACCACGAATTTTGGATACTTTTTTCATTTGCCTGTACACATAAACAATCGCCACAATCAAGAATCCAGAAAGTAAGCTAATGCATAACAAATACAATTGCAATTCGGTTTTTCTTTGGGCTTCTCTTTCTAAATAAGCGGTATTGATAATCGAATAAATCTGAGACATTAGCAGTGTTCTAAACTGAACATTACAATAAAGTGCATCTTCAATTGCTGATTGTGTAAGCTTATAAGCCATGTCAACGTCTCCTATTTCATAAAAAACTGAAGCTAATTCCTGAAGTGAAGCATTATCTTTTATAGCATTTTTTATATCTGCAGTAGCCGAAAGCGCATAATATCTTTTTTTTAATTCTAATTGATGAGTAGTTTCATAAATTTTCCCAAAAAGGTATGTAATCATGGCATACTGAGAATCTTCTTCTTTGGTAGATTTCAATAAAATCGATAATTGTTTTAGAGCAACAGCAAACTTTTTATCAAAAACATTTTTCTGAATCTGGTTGATTTTAAAATTCAATGTTGCAGGATTTAATACACCAAGCAAAGAATCTCGATATTTTCCTATTTGTTCAATGTATATTTTGCTGAAACTATTTGCATTATAGTGTTCGAAAAATTCCCTGTAAACTATATAGTAATTGGGCAGTAATGATTTGTCGAGTGTTTTTTTATTGATACTTTTTAAAATTGCCTCAGATTCCCTGTATTTCCCTGATGAAGAATATAAGTTAGCCAATTGTAATTCGGCTAAATTTGATAAAGCAGCATTTTGAAGTGCTGCAGCAATTACAAGATTTTTTTTGACATATAAAATTGCAGAATCTGACTTGAATTTTTGGTATTCTGTATATAAAGTTTTGTTGTAATTGTATTCTTGTTCCTTCGTTAAATCTTCTGATTTAATTTTTTTAAAATTTAAAATACGTTCCTCTTTTAATAAAACATATTTCTGTTTATTTTTTAAGGCATCATTCAACTTATCAAAAATAGAATCACTAGTACTCGATGAATAACCCGAATAACTAATCGTAAATAATACAAAAAAAAGTAAATAATTTTTCAAACTAATAATAGCTAAATGATATAGATTACAAATATAATAAAGTGACTATAATATAGAATGTTTTTCGATTTCTATTTACAATAGGAAATACAAAGGCTGTTCCTTATAAGAGAAACAGCCTTTGCTAACCAAACTGAAATTACTAACCTGTGATGTAATAAATAGTATAGTTAAATTCTTTTATTTAAACATTTAATATTTTTATTTAAGTATTAAATTCTTCTTTTTAATTATCTAATACTTTTATTTAAGTATTGAATTCTTTTATTTAAACATTTAATACTTTTATTTAAGTATTTAATTCTTCTTTTTAATTATTTAATGCTTTTATTTAATCATTAAATTCTTTTTTTTAATCATTTAATACTTTTATTTAAATATTAAATTCTTCTTTTTAAATATACAAGTTGTATGTTCATCATTACCGACCATATATTTTGCCAATCCTGATCTTATCACCAGAATCATCTACTTCAAAAAACTTTGGAACACGAATATATTTCCCTTTATTATTCTCATAATGGCTGTGTAACGACATAAGCAACTTACCATCAAAAGTTCGAAACATCATACCGTGTCCAAAATTAGATGGAGTTATTGGCTCAGCTTCTTGTATCCAGGGTCCATCAAGCGTACCACTTTCAGAATATGCCACACCTTGCGTATATACATTGTACACCCAACTGGTCCATAACATACCTAATTTACCAGTTTTGGTTTGAAAAACCCATGGTCCATCAGTTACTTTATTTGGCTCTATAAATCCGTTTTCATTTTGTTTGCTCCAAGGTGAATCTTTAGCACGGAAAAGAATCTTTGCTTTTCCTGTAGTTCCGCTAAAATCTGGTTTAAGTTCGATTTTTTCAACTGTCCCATTATTATTCTGAACCCATTCATGACAATAAATCATATAGGGTTTCTTGTCTTTATCTATCCACAAAGTTGCATCAAGAGTAGACATCGATTCAGGCAAATAAGTTTCGTCCTTCATCGGTACATAAGGTCCATCGGGTTTGCTGCTTACCAGTACATGACTTGCTCTTCTATTGTTTTTTTTATCATCAATAGTAGTCTTTTCATTAGTGAAAGTAGCAAAATAATAATACTTCCCTTTGTACTCATGTATTTCTGCAGCCCAAATCATTGGAGTTTGCCCCATCCACGATTGAGGATCTGGTTTTGCAATTACAAAGGGACCAGACCAGAATTTTAAGTCTTTACTTTTCCACAATAATCCACCCGTACCTGTCATGTAATACATATTGCTTTTTTTATCAGCAAGGACAAAAGGATCACTCATCCTTATGGAATCTAGAGGTATATTGTTTTTAGCTTCTATGGTTTTATGCTGTGAAAAAACAGGAAATACTACACACAAAAAGAAAGCAACTACAGTAATTATTCTACGTTTAAACATCCCAAACTATTTTATTATTTAGTTGATACAATTTTAATTTTATCACTTTTCAAACCATTAGCAATAGCTTCAATAGTAACATCACCAGCGTCATTAGTACTCTTTACGATGAGCATTGCCCTGCCTTTCCAAGTTTTTCTGGTATTCGAAACATACAAATCTGTATCTTTTAAATTTGCATTTGCAACCCCCACGATTTCAGCAGGTCCAAAGACTTTAAATACAACTTCATTTTCTGCATTTGGATCTAAATTCCCTTCATCATCAGTAATTTCTACAGTGATATAAGACAAATCTTGACCGCTGGCTTTTATTTTATTTCTATCGGCAGATAATTTTATATTTGATGCTTTTTTAGCTGTTTTTAATACAACTGATTCTACTTCTTTACCATTTTCTAATCCAACTGCTTTTAATTCACCACTTGTATATGGAATCGTAAACGCAGCCTTGAACTCTTGATTTATGGAAGTTTCTTTCTCTCCAATTACTTTTCCGTTTAAATACAATCTAACTTTAGCATATTTTGAGTACACCTCCACATCAATATTTTTTCCTTCATGACCTGGCCAATTCCAGCTTTCCCAAGTAGGCCAAACTGCCCATCGAGTGAGTTCTATTGCTCCACTTTCGGGATTTGGTTCGCGAACAGCCATATACAATTTCTCATTGTCATTATACAACATACTCCTATAATGAGAGATTGGTTTTCTCCATCCAATCAAATCGACATCACCACAATAGGCACCATGCCAAGGGTATAAATTGGATTCCCAATGTTCTCCTTTGGGTTCACCGGGATAAAAATAACGTCCAATACCAGATTCTCCTAGATAATCCATTGCTGTCCAAACAAAATCCCCAATGATGTAACTGTGTTTTTGAACTAAATTCCAATTCTCAAAAGCATCTTTAGGATAGGATTCGGTTTGCATAATAATTCGAGATGGCACTCTTATATGATCCGATTCAGCACGTTTTAATTCATAATTATAACCTGCCACATCGTGAGCTGCCATTAAAGGATCGAAAATCTCCCAACCCTCATTCCAAGTCGTCATTGCCGAGGTTACGGGACGTGTTGAATCTATTGCATGAATAGCATTTGCTAACATTTTTGCCGTTTCAACTGCTTCAGGTTTTGTTCTCTCAATAATCTCATTTCCTATACTCCAAAAGATAATTGAAGGATGATTTCGATCTCTCAACACCATGGATTCTACATCGTGTTTCCACCATTTATCAAAAATACTGGCATAATCGAAAGTCGTTTTCTTTTCTCTCCATCCATCAAAAGCCTCATCTATAACTAACATTCCTAAACGATCACAAGCATCTAAGAATGCTTCCGAAGGCGGATTATGAGATGTTCTTACAGCATTAAAACCTGCTTTCTTCAATAATTCTACTTTCCTTTCTTCCGCACGATCATAGGCAGCAGCACCTAAAGCACCATTATCATGATGTACACAACCTCCATTTAACAACACTTTTTTGTTATTTAATACAAAACCGTTATCAACGCTAAATTCAATTGTTCTAATTCCGAAATCTTTTGTAATCCCATCGATCTCCTTAGCGTCTTTGCTTACCACTAAATTCACCTGATACAAATTTGGCGTCTCTGGTGACCATAACTTAGGATTCTCAACGATATTGTTTTGCGAAACTTCTTTCTCCTCGTTGGGTTGCAGCGTTATTGTACTAGAAGTAAAAGCTGCTTTTTTTCCTTTCTTATCAAGAATATTTGAAGACAATGAAACCGTTTGAGTAATAGCCGTTTCATTTTTTACAATAGTCTTAATTAGAACTTTTGCTTTATTGTTTTTTACCTCTGGTGTACTAATAGCCACTCCCCATGTTTTTATATGAATTGGATTTCTAACCTTTAACCAAACATGGCGGTAAATACCTGATCCACTATACCATCTGCAATTTTTTTGTTGTGAATTATCTACTTTAACTGCAATTGTATTTTGCTGTCCAAATTTCAGATAAGGTGTCAAATCATATTCAAAAGAAGTATAACCATATGGCTGCATTCCTACTGATTTTCCGTTTATAAAAACTTCAGCATTCATGTATACTCCTTCAAAATAAATGGCAACTTTTTGTTTATCCCAATTCGCAGGCACAGAGAATGTTTTTCTATACCATCCAATTCCCATTGGATAAAATCCTCCATCACCTTCGCTAGGATTTGCCTTTTCTGATTTTCCTTCGATGCTCCAATCGTGAGGCAGATTTAATTTTCTCCAATTACTATCATCAAAATTTAACGAGCTATAATCAGAAGCATTACTTAAAGAAAATTTCCAATCAAAATCAAAAAGTTGTTTACTTACAATCTTATTAGTATCGATAGACGATTTACCATTAGCATAGCTCATTGTTACTAAAATGAACGATAATAATGTTACTAGTTTTATCTTCTTAATCATAGTCCTTATTGTTTTAGATGCGAAAAAAAAATGACTAAACCTCATTATCTTTTTGTATTTACAATTGGTGTTATCCCTTCAAGAGTTGGAGTTACTTGTATTATGTAACCGTCTTTATCAAACTCTAATTTGTCAATACAAACTTCACGGTGGAAACCGCCAGCATCACCCATTTTTATTCCTGTAGGATAAGAGAATCTGTGGTATGTGATGTACCATTCGTCTTTATTTGGAATTTGCAATACAGAATTGTGTCCAGTTGCATAAATTCCCTGCTCCTTGATTCCTTGAAGAACTGTATTATTTTTTGGCATTACAAGTGGACCAACTGGTGAATCTGAAATAGCATATCGCACTTTGTAATTTGGACTTCTGGTATCGTCTTCGCTCCAAAAGAAATAATATTTTCCGTTTCTGTAAATTACATAAGTTCCTTCTCGGAAAGAATCATTTACAGCAATCACTTTTGTGCTTCCAGGTTTTAGAGAAACCATATCAGGATTTAATTCGGCAACACCCATATACATATTTCCCCAATACAAATAACTTTTCCCAGTTTTTGGATCTGTAAAAACATCCGGATCAATTTCCTGACCGTTTGTTATTCCCTCAGGTCTTGTGCTTACAATAGCTTTTCCTCTATCTTTAAACGGTCCTGTTGGATTATCGGAAACAGCAACACCAATTTTTTGAGCAGCAGTAAAATAATAGAAGTATTTGTATTTTCCTTTAATCTTTTTCTCAACAATGCAAGGAGCCCAAGCGTTTCTATTTGCCCAAGTAACGTCTTTTTTAAGGTCTATAATAATGCCTTCATCTTTCCAATCCACTAAATTATCAGAAGAAAAAGTTTTGAAATAATAACCAGACCAGCCATCAAATCCATCACTTGTTGGGTAGATATAGTATTTCTTAGTTTTGTTAGAATACAGAATATCTGGATCAGCGTAATATCCTTCTAAAACCGGGTTATTGTTCACTTTTGGATACTTTGCTGGCATTCCCCATTTAGCGGTAATTCTTTTTAATTCTGAACGGGTTATAGGCAAAATAGTTCCGTGACGGGGATTAAAATCCATTGAAATATCGTTGTCAATAACAGTGAAATTTTCTAAGTCTTTGGTTTTTGTAAACTGATATTTCCCTTTTGTATATACATCATACATTAAAATATAATCATCAGAATTGTTTAGTTTAAAAACACTTGAACCTTCTACTCCATCTTTTGTCTGTTGCAGATAATTATCGTTTTCTGTCCAATTTCCAGAAGTCAAATCGGGTGTTGTTGCCACTTTAATTCCTGCTTTTTCAGTTTCCGTTTTATAAAAAAGATGGTAAACGCCGTCTTTTTCTATAATATCACCATCAATGCAGGCTCTCTCTGACTTAGGCACAAATAATAATTTTGGAGCACTCTCCAAAGCTGTAAAATCTTTATTCGCATAGGCATAATAAATTTTATCAGGACCTCCAGCATGCTGCATACTGAAGTAAATCATGTACTTTCCTGCTTTTGCATCGAAAATTGTCTGAGGTGCCCAAACTCTTTTTAAATTTTCATTTCCTGGAAATGCAGTCTGAATGTTTACAACATTACTTTCCCATTTTACAAGATCAGTACTTTTTAGTAAAATCATTGCACGATTACTATCCCAACCTTTGGATGAAGTCATGTCGGTCAAAACCATATAAAATGTTTTGCCATCGGCTCCACGTAAAATATGCGGATCACGAACGCCACCTGTAGAACTAATAATTTTACTATCTATGACAGGTTTATTGTCATTTAAATGATAATAATGATACCCATCCGAGCTTATTGCATAACGCACTGCTTCTTCCTCAACACTATTTCCTGTGAAGTACACAAAGAGATAAGCCGTTAAGTCTTTATCTGCAATAACTGGCGGAGTTCCTTTTGCATTTTGGGCATGTGAAAAATTGAAGAGCATTAAAAATAATGCCAGGCTAAAAGTTATTTTTTTCATTATTTTTTGCTTTTTATCTTATACAAAATCGAACTGTGAGGTTTTAGTTCTGTTGTAATTTCACTTGACGAAAGAATCGATTTTTCACCTGTCCATAAGTTTGTTAACTCAACTGTTCCTGCTAGATTTAAGTCTGAAAGCTTTACAGTTACTTTTTCTGAATTTGCATCTGAAATATTAAACAATGCCAAATAAGTACTTCCGTCTTTGGCATTCTTTGAAGTAATGGCGACTTTTCCATCTTTTTGGAAAAGCTGTTTTACAGCAGTACTTTCGTTGTGCATTTTTACAACTTCTTTGTTCGTTAATAGAGACAAAGTAAATGCGTCATTACTTGGTAAATCTCCACCAAAAAACAAAGGTGATTTGAAAATATTAAAGAATGTTATCAGTGTGTATTGCTCGTCTTTTGTTAAGCGGGACATTCTGTCTTCACCACGTTCTCCTCTTAACGATATTCTTCCCAACGGAATCATATCGCAGTCAGGCCATGTTCCAGGGGCAATATATGGATACCATTTTTGGGCAACATCCATCAAGTGTGTAACGTGTGGCCAAGTATCCCAAACATCATCAACCATTCTCCACATATTAGCATGTTCAGTTACGTGAGGTGCTGCAGTAATTGGCGTTTCTCCAGGTGAGGTACTCAAAACAATTTTGCGGCCACATTTATCAATTGCATTTCTAATCAAGTTGATTTCACCTTCATGATAGGGTCTTGATAAATCATCAATTTTGATAAAATCTACACCCCATTGTGCATAAAGTTCAAATATAGAATTATAATATTCCTGAGCACCGGGTTTGTCAGCCAAGACAGTATAATTATCTTTTAGCCACTCGCATTGCAAAGCTGTAGAATAAATTTGGTCAGCAGTGATTCCGTTTGCGCCTTTTATTGGCATTTTGTCTTCGACTGCTTTTTTAGGAATTCCGCGCATGATATGGATTCCGAATTTCAATCCTTTTTTATGGATATAATCTGCTAAAGGTTTAAATCCCTGTCCATCTTTTGCAGATGGGAAACGGTTCAAAGCCGGCAGATATCTTCCGTATTGATCCATTACATAACGAGGATCGGTTTGATTATACCCTCCTGCTTTGTCATTTTCGACAAACCATCTGATATCTACAACTATATATTCCCAACCCAGACTTTTAAGGTTTTTAGCCATATAATCGGCGTTGGCTTTTACTTCATGCTCTTCTACTGTCGAACCATAACAATCCCAGCTATTCCAACCCATTGGAGGTGTTTGTGCCCATTGTTTAAATTCCTCTTTAGCGAAATTTTTTGTCTGTGCATTTGAACTAACTGATACTAATGCAGCTCCTATTATCAGAGCAAATATATTTTTTATTTTCATTTTGATAATTATATGTGTTGTTTTTACACTTTAAATATAATGAAATTTTTTTTATATAAAAATAAATTAACCTATCAACTCAATTGCTGATAGGTTAACTCGTTTTATTCTTACATCTGTTTGAAAAAACAGCATTTATTTTACATTTATAGTAACTTCTACAGGCTTTAACCATTGACTTGTAAAAGTAACTTTAATTGGTTCTGTCGAATTTCCGTTTGCCTGAATATAAGCGGCAATGTGTCCGTTAAAAACTCTCTGAACATTATCTGTATAATCAGTCATGTCGCTGTTGTTTCCAGCTTCCAATCCTAATAATGTTCCAGCACCATTTATCGTACAAGTAACTTCATTATCTGAAAGCATTACCGGAAGACCGTTTTGATCTTTTACCTGAACCATGATTTTTGCAACACCCTTGACTTTTGCAATAGTGATATTTTTATCTGCAATTGTCAATTCGACTGGCTGCTGAGTTGAACTGATAGCATAACGGCTCACCTCTTTATCATTTGCATCCAAACCAATTGCTTCCAGTTTTCCTGAAGCAAAAGGAATATCCCAATAAATGATTCCAGTTTTCTCGTCGTACACTTTTGTTTCTCCAACCACTTTTCCATTCAATTCCAAACGTGCTTTGGCTGCATTGGTATAACAAACTACACGGATTTTTTGACCTTGATCGTAATTCCAGATCGACCATGCATCTTTAGAAACCTCTTTTTCATTTTTTAATGGATAAGTTCCAAGATATGCCATTGGCTTATCTGACCATAATGACTGACGGAAATACCCTCGTGGTTTAATAACACCAGCGAAATCAACCAATCCTGAATAGAAACCTCTTGAAGGCCATCTTCCTGATTCCCCTAAATAATCAATTCCAGTCCATAAAAATTGTCCGAAAATATGTTTGTTATTTTTTACAGCCAGCCAAGGACCCATATCATGAACATTTTCACTTCCAAAAATTACTCTGTTTGGGTATTTTTCATGATCAGACTGATACTTGCTTTCTGTATAATTATATCCTGTAATATCTAATGACCCTGGGTATTCTGTTTCGTTAGACATTGCAACTCCAGCAAGTCCAGCTGTTGTTGGACGAGATTTGTCGTACTTTTTAACAGCTGCTACTAAACGTTTTGCAATTGCCCCAAGACGCATTGCATCCGGTGCATCTTTTTTGTAGCCTCCATAAGTTGCCTGACCAAAGCCGTCTTTTCCTTTGTCTAAAACAGGGTGAGAATACGGATCATTTGGATAATCTACTTCATTACCAATACTCCATGCAAATACTGAAAGGTGATTTCTGTCACGACGTACAAAATCTTCCAAATCTTTTTCTCCCCAATTGGCAAAAATATCAAATGACCCTTCAAATCCTGGCGTTCCGTAATTCCATCCTTCTAACCATTTACGTTTTGGAAATTCCCATTCGTCATATGCTTCATTCAATACCAATAATCCTAATTCATCGCAAAGCTCATAAAAGTCAGGAGCTTGTGGATTATGACTCGTACGGATTGCATTTACTCCAATTTCTTTAAGCGTTTTTAGTCTGGTTTTCCAAACTTCTCTTGGAACTGCAGAACCTAAAACTCCTGCATCGTGGTGTAAACAAACCCCTTTCATTTTCATCCATTTTCCGTTAAGGGCAAAACCATTATTAGGATCGAATGTGAAGTTTCTGAAACCGGTTTGTGTAACAGTTTTGTCAATTTCTTTGCCGTCTTTTAATACTGTAGTTTTAAGCTGATATAAATTTGGATGTTCTAAATCCCATAATTCAGGGTTTTTAATATTCATTTTAGCAGCAATTTTTCCGTTTTGGTTTCCTGCCACATCAATTTTACTTGTTGCTTTTGCTACTGATTTTCCATCTTTTGAAATCAATTCATTTATAACGGTAAGAGCTGATTTTGCTTTAGAATTGTTTTCAACTTCAACTTCAACATTCAAAGTTCCGTTTCCTTTATTTACTTCTGGATAAGCATAAACTCCCCATTGTGCAATATGAACTGGGTTTGAATATACTAGCCAAACGTTTCTATAAATTCCAGAACCTGTGTACCATCTTGAATCAGCACTTTGGCTATGATCTACACGAACTGAAATCGTATTTTCTGCTCCATATTTCACATACTGTGTTGCATCGTAAGCAAAAGAAATATATCCGTTTGGACGTTTACCTAATGAATGTCCGTTAATGAAGACTTCACTTCTGTTGTAAACACCTTCAAAATATAAATATACTTTTTCACCACTTTTACTTTGAGGTACATTAATAGATTTTCTGTACCAGGCAATTCCACCAGGTAAAAATCCTGTACAAGCGGCCAAAGTTGGGCTTAACTGCCCTTTTATACTCCAGTCATGAGGTACATTTACAGATTGCCATTTACTGTCGTCGTAACTCGTATTTTGTGCTTCCGGAGTATCCTGAAGATTGAACTTCCAGTTGTCATTTATTTTTTTTGAATCTCCAAACGATATCTGGCTAAATGCAGATAGGCAGCTGAATAAAAAAACAGGGATCAAGATTTTTTTTGTAAACACTATATTTATTTTTTTAAGTTCTAAGTTGCTAAGCTTTCTATTATAATTCTTTATTTCGCCTCAGATCTGAACTGCGACTTTACTACTGTAATTCACCAACAAAAGTGACAATTGATCTTGCAGGAATCAATACCTTATCTATTTTCTGAATGTTCGCTCTTTTTAGATTTGAATTTTCAGAAGTTACATAAGGAGTTAGTTCGCTATTTTTCAATGTCTTATTTGTTAAATTAAAATTATATTTCTGATCCGATTTTCCACAGTTTACAGCAACAATCACTAGTTTTTTATTTTCAGCATCTTTATAGGCCGTTAACATTACATCATTTGCTGCACCCAGTTCATCTTGATTAGGAACATCAATTCTAAGCATTCCCGGACGTACAAACAAAGAGTAATTGCCTAATGCCCAAAGCATTTTTGAATCATGGAATTCTCCATCATTTCTAACATAATCAGGCGCTGTTCCTCCCTTACTTTTTCCATCATCCAGATAAATCAAACCGTCTTTATAATCTACACGAGTGAGTGATGTCCACCATTGCCATGAAGCTGCATTAGCAACTGCAATATCATTATGTATTAAACGGGCAATAAATAAAGCAGTTTGCATACCTAAATCTCTTCCGCCACCAGCACCTCCAGGGATTTCGGATTCTCCTGGATTTTCCAAAATGCAATATTCAGATTGCCAATATTTTAAACCTGATTTTTGTTTTACATTGGCAGCAATTAATTTTCGACTTAAAACCTGTCTGTCAACTGGCCAAGTGGTAAAATAACTGTGTCCAGAAATAGTATTTTCTACATTAGGAAGTTTAGCAATATTTGTTTTGGTATTCCCAAAAAAGTAATCTATCTGATTATCTCGGTTTTCACCATTTACATTTTCATACAAATAATTAATTTGCCCAGCTTCTCCAATAACAATTTTGGTACTCATTTTTTGAGCTTTTAGCTTATCAGAAAGCGCTTTTGTCAAATCATAAATTTCCTGATTGGTAGCAGGTGTTCCTTCTTGACTATTTTTATCACCATTATTTGCCATCCACTCCCATTGCGGTTCATTTATTGGACTCACATAATCAAACTTAATTCCTTCTTTTTTCTCTAATCCCTGAATACTTTGAACGAAGAAATCAGCAAATTTCGGAATAGATCCTTCTTTCAGATTCAGTTTGTTTTTTTGAGTTGCAAAAGACAATCCGTTATTTGTCATTGAAACAGGCGGGCTGTTTGTAAAAATCAAATATTTTTCGACTCCACGTTTTTTAGCCGCTTGTAAAAACCATCTTTGTCCTTCTTGCTTTGAGAAATCATACGTTCCATCAGCATTTAGGAAACATTCGCTTCTTCTCCATTCATCAGAAACCTTACTGTTTTCTCCTTGCTCCGTACTCCCAGCCCCAAGATTGAATCTCCAAATTGAGAGTCCAATTCCTTTTGGGTTTCCTTCAGCATCAATTTCTTTACTGAACAATAAATCGGCAATAGCGTTCTTTTTTTGGTCAGGCCAATTTTTTCCAACAAATTGGCATCTCCAAGCATCTGAACCTCCAAAACCATCCATTGTTTGTACAACATTATCAATACTTATGGTAGCTGTTCTCTGTGCAAAAGACATAGAACTGATTAACAATAAAAGCGAGACATATACCTTTTTCATTTTATATTCTTTCTATTTATAGCCACAATATTATCATTCCAACTAAGAAGAATCTTCACTATTTACTCACGTCATGAAGATTTCTTCTTTCGTTGAAACGAAATAAATTATGGTAATTTTTATTCTTTTCCTTTGACTTTTTACTTATAAGTCCCAACATAGGTAACTACTGCTCTTGCTGGTATTTCAAAATTTGCAGCATCTACATCAGTTCCTTTTGTCAAGCTTTTAGTATCCGAAGTGATATAAGGTGTCAGTTTATTATTTACTACAGTTCCACCTGAAAGGTTCAGTTTGCGAATTGTTGCAGTTTCACTAAAATTAACAGCTACAATTACCAGTTTTTTAGCAATTTCATCTTTATAAGCAGTTAACATTACACCTGTAGTAGCGATAGCATTATCTACATTAGGTATTTGAACTCTAACCATCCCAGGTTTTACGAAAAATGAAAAATTCCCTAAAGCCCAAAGTATTTTAGTCTCTCTTACATATCCGTCAAATTTGCAATAATTGGCATTTCCAGCTCCATTGCTTGCATTATCATCTACGTGAATTAGACCATCTTTGTAATCACCACGGCTTATGGCTGTCCACCATTGCCATGAAGTAACACCACCTACAGCAATATCTGTGCTTACAAGTCTAGCAACCCAAAGCGCTGTTTTCATTCCTAAATCTCGTCCTGGTCCACCTCCACCTGGAAGTTCAGACGTCCCTGGACTTTCAAGAATACAATACTCAGACGACCAAAGACTAAGTCCTGGAGCAGTCAGTATTTTGGAAGCTGCAGCTTGTCTTGAAGAAATAAGAGTACTCAATGGCCAAGCCTGCCAATAACTATGACCTGATATTGTTTTCTTCACATTACTCAATCCAGCAATATTTTTGGTTGAATTTGATCCAAAGAAATAATCAATCTGATTCGATCTGCTTGCTGAACCACTTATAGTTTTGTATAATGGCTCGTATGAACCTCCTTCGCCAACCACAATTTTAGACTCAAGACCTTTTGCCTGTAATTTTGGTGACAACGTATTTACAAAACTGTAAATATTAGCATTAGTAGCAGGAGAACCTTCCTGACCTGTTCCGTCCCACTCATATTGAGGCTCATTGAAAGGGCTTATATAATCTATTGTTAAGCCGTGTTCTGTTTTCAATTTATCAATAGAATTCACCCAAAAATCAGCCAAGTCTGGCATTTTTCCATCCTTCAGATTATAAAACTCTTTAATACTTGCATGAGCTTTACCATTTCCTGTTAAATATACGGGTGCACTATTGGTAAAAGCCAATAATTTTTCTACACCACGCTGTTTAGCCGCTTTCATGAACCAAACTTGACCAGCTTGCTTACTCATGTCATAAGTAGTACCATCAGCAGTAAAACATTCTGTGCGTCTCCATTCATCACCTATATCACTCGCTTCTCCTTGCTCTGCACTTCCAGAACCCAGATTAAAACGCCATAACGATAATCCAATTCCTTTTGGATTTCCCTGCGCATCTACTTCTTTACTAAATAATAAATCAGCAATATGATTTCTTTTATCTTGAGGCCAATTTTGTCCAATGAAATTACATTGCCAAGCATCAGAAGCTCCAAAGCTTTCCATTGTTTGAAGATTCGCATCCAGATTAACATTTAAATCTTTTGCAGAACTAGTAGCTGGTTCCGAAGCATCAGAGTTGTTATCCGATGAGCAACTAATTAACGATGAGTTGATTAAAAGCAAGCCTGCGAATAGCAGGCTTACTTTATAGTTTTTAATACTATTCATATTAATATCCAGAATTTTGTGAAATTAAACCACCACTTAAATCGATTTCCAATTGAGGAATTGGCCATAATAAATTTTTAGCAGGGTTAAAATTAATTCCTTTGTCCTGCGCTTCTTTCAAATTAGTAGTCTCATAAGGATCAGTAGAACTCAAGTTATATTTAACAAAAGTTCCGTTTGCTCCCATCAAAGATTCTATAACTGGTCTTCCTGTACTTGGATCTTTCTCACGACGGATATCAAAGAGACGCAATCCTTCGAAAGCCAATTCTAAACGACGTTCTTTATAGATTTGTCTCAATAAATTTGGGCCTGCCAAACCTACTTTAGCATCAAGTTGCACACGGGCTCTGATAATATTAATATCTGCCAAAGCTGCTCCGGCATCACCTAACTGATAAGCAGCCTCTGCTCTTGTCAAATACATTTCAGCCAAACGAATCAATGGCACATTCAATGGTAATTTACCATCTTTTTTGTCCAAAGCACGGCGAGTCGCTATAGGAATATAATATTTACGGCAGATACGTCCTGATTTATTGTCGTTCAAACTAAATTTATGAGTTGGGTTTAACACCTCATCACCATAAGCAGCTTCGCCCCATTTAGTAATTGTACTTCTACGACGTACCACATCATTTTCAGAAATATAAGCGTTCTCCAAATCGCTGGTTGGCATACACCATCCCCAACCATCAATAACATCTTTAGCATCATTGCTTGGGAAGTTTTTCTTGTCTTCGCCTCGTGCTCCTGAGAAAGTTGGTAACATGGATCCTAAATTCTTATCCTGTACAGAAGAGGATTGAGCCTCCAAAATTGATTCAACGCCGTTGTGATTATTCACATTCCAGATGTTTAAGAAATTTGCTTCAAGAGCATAAGGTCCTTCCGTGATCACTTTGTTTGAATATAGTTTTGCTTCTGCCCATTTTTCCTGAAATAAAGATACACGAGCTAATAAAGCATAAGCAGCCCATTTGTTTACCCTTCCGTTTCTGTCAACTGTAATACCTTCTAATTTTGCTGCAGATTCTTTAAGATCTGCCTCAATTTGTGCATAAACAGCAGTTACAGAACTACGCTCTAATTTCAAATCAGCTGTACCAAGAGATGTTGTATATAATGGAACTGCTCCAAAGTTATTTACTAACTCATAATAGCAATAGGCACGAATAAATAATGATTCACCTACATATTGATTTTTCTGCGTAGTAGAAAGCGGTGATAAAGCCATTTTTTCTAAACCAATATTAGCCGATTGAATAGTATAATAATGAGCTGTATAGATACTGTTCATCGATCCCATGTTTTCAGGCGTAACAATGTACTGTGCACAAGGTCTGAAAGCACCACTATCCTGTCCAGTATTACCCATCCAGGCATCATCTGTGGCTGTTTCGTTTGTTAATCTTGGTGCCAGCAATGTGTACCAGTCACTTGTTATCAACAATCTACGCGTTAACCCATTTACATAGTTTTCGCATTCTGTTGCTGTTTGAAAGTAGTTTTCTAAGGTTTGCTTTCCTCTTTGCTCTTTATCTATAAAATCTTCGCAAGAAACTGCAAATACAGCAAAAGTTAGTACTGATAATATTATTTTTTTCATGTTTTTTTTTATTAAAATCCTACATTAAGCCCCATCAAGATTGTTGGCTGTACTGGATAATTCCATCCTCCAAAACCTGCTCCTTTAACTCTGTCTCCTTTTTCAGGATCTCCTCCTGCAACTTCAGGATCAACACCTTTATAATTAGTTACAGTCCATAAATTTTGACCTGATATAGACAATCTAAGTCTGTCAAGTCCAAACTGGTTCAGGAATGTATATCCAATTTGAAGGTTTTTCATACGCATGTACGATCCGTCTTCAACGTACAATGATGAAAATTTGGTAAAGTTTTCATTATCGTCATTTTTAGACAAACGGGGAACATTAGTTGAAGTTCCTTCTCCATGCCAAGCCATGTCTTCAAGTCCTGCAACTTTGTTTGTCAAACTTGCACCATTGTACAAATCAGAAATATTTTGATTTACAATGTCATTTCCAATACTTGCATAGAAGTTAGCAATCAAATCGAAACCTTTATATGCAAAATTCAAATTCAATCCCATAGTGTAATCCGCCCATGGAGAACCAATTTTCGTTCTGTCTTTATCATCCAGCTTACCGTCACCGTTTACGTCTTTGAAACGAATATCACCAACTTTAGCATACTGTTGTAATTTAGTTCCGTGCTCATCAGTATGAGCATTCAATTCTGTCTGATTTTGGAATAGACCATCAGCTACATATCCGTAAAAATATCCAGGTTCATCACCTTCAACAGTTAAAGTTCTATTGTTTGATCCATATAATTTTTCGCCATCTGCTGATAAAGAAATCATATCAACGTTAACAGTCGTAAAAGTAAAATCAGCACCATAAGAGAAACTACCTTTTTTATCTTTATAAGACAAAATCAAATCAATACCATTCGATTTCATAGATCCCACATTTGTCCACATAGTTGAAAATCCTGGGAATCCACTATAGGTTGGGAATTGTTTCAAAAACAACATATCTTTTGTTGTTTTTTGATAGTACTCTAATGTTCCTGAAAATTTGTTTTTAAACAATCCAAAATCAAGACCAAAGTTAAAATCTTCTACAGTTTCCCATTTGATGTCTTTGTTTGCCATAGAAGAAGGGTAAGAAGTATCTACAACTTCACCACCAATAACATAATAATCTTGTCCAATATTTGACTGATAAACAGCATCTGGTAAATTTTGATTACCTACTCTACCCCAACCTGCTTTTAAACTAAGATTATTTATCACAGATTTTGTGTTATCCATGAATCCTTCGTTAGAAATTCTCCAAGATCCAGATAGAGATGGGAAATTAGCCCATTTGTTATTTTGCATAAATTTTGAAGAACCGTCACGTCTGAAACTACCTGTCAAATAATATTTACTATCGTAATTATAAGAAAGACGTGAAAGATAAGATTGTAGAGAACTAGACCAGCTATTACCCGCGCTATTACGGTTTTTAGTAGCTGCATTTACCTCTCTCATCAAATCAGAATTATTTGGAACACCTTCTCCATACCCCCAAACATCATTCCCATTATACTCTTCCATTGTAGCACCTACCATTAAAGATACATTATGTTTATCAGCAAATGTTTTGGTATAGGTAGCTGTTGTTTGCCATGTCCAGTCATGATTAGTAGTGTTTTTTCTTTCAACACTATTTATTTCTGCTTTTTCGTGTGCAGCATCAATTACGAAATCAGGTCTAAAAATACTTTGTGTTTTATCACCTACTTCAATAGATCCTTGTGTACGGAAAATCAAACCTTTGATTGGTTCATATTGTAAATATGCATTGGTGTTCAAATTATACTGATCAGTATAATCATCGTATCTCGCCACTGAGGCTACTGGATTCCAAACATACGATGGAGAACGTGCATAGATGCTGTATTCATTTTCTGTACCGTTCAATTGATCTGCTGGTTTATAAATTGGAGTAATTGGATCAATTTTATCAAAATCGGCCCAGTTCCCTGGTGAACCCCAAGTTTCAAAACGAGGATTTAAAGTAATTCCAACAGAAACTTTATCTGAAAACTTGAAATCATTAGCAATTCTTGCTGTAATTCTTTCCCATCCTCCAACTCCGTAAAAAGAGTCCGATTTATAATAGTTCAAACTTGCCGCATACGTATTTTTTTCAGAACCTCCTGTTACTCCAATAGAAGCATTACGCACTGGTGAACCTTTTTTTATTCCTGTACCCCACCAATCGGTAGTTTTGCCTCTGTATTGTTCTGCATTTGGCAAATACTCAGAATATCCAGAATTAGTATATGCTTTGTTCATAATATTTGCATAGCTTTCAGCATCTGCCATATTATAAGGATTATTCACCATTTGAAAACCATTACTCAAATCTACATTGAACTTAGGTTTTCCAACTTTACCTCTTTTGGTAGTAATAAGGATAACACCGTTTGAAGCACGAGAACCATAAATAGCACTTGCAGAAGCATCCTTAAGCACATCCATAGATTCAATCTCATTGTTACTCAAAAAGTTGATACTAGTTCCCATTGGGACACCATCAACAACATAAAGAGGATCTGTGCTAAGATTAAGAGTAGAAATACCACGAATCAATACTCTTGGCTGAGCTCCTGGACCTCCTTGTCCTGTAACTTGTACGCCTGCTACTTTTCCTTGCAATGATTCGGTAACATTACCAACTGTCATGGTTTGAAGTTCTTTCCCTTTTACAGAAGATATTGATGTAGTTACATCTTTCTTTTTCATTGTTCCATATCCAACGACTACCACTTCCTCTAAGCTTTGACCTGCTTGGTCCAAAACAACATCAATAAAAGTTCTATCTCCAACAATTATGGTTTTACTTGTAAAACCCATGAAAGAAAATACAAGTTGGGAATCTTTATTGGGAACTACAATAGAGAATCTACCATCAAAATCGGTAGAAATTGCTGTCCCTGTCCCTTTCAAAGCAATATTTGCTCCTGGAATTGGTAAAGAACTTTTGTCCTTTACCAATCCTTTTACTGTTATCTGCGCAAATGTTGTTGCACTGCACAACACGGCTATAAATAACCATATAAATCTATATTTCATATTCAGATATTTTTATTTATTAAATGTTATAACTAGGCTATAACAAACTATTTTTTTGTTATAAAGGCTCTCTCCAACTCAGTATCAACAATAACTTTATATACTCCTGCCGCCGCTGGATATGCTCCATTACCGTTTTCTCCTGGTGACATAGTTGCAATACCGTTATTAATTAATCTCCATTGTGGATTCCACCACTGACCTGTGAAAGTAATTTTCACCGTTGATCCTGTTAACGTAATCTCTCCAACTAATTGATATGGATTATTTGGATTATTAACTAAATGTAATCCAGTATTTGTCCATGCATTCCAAGTATCCCAGTTTGCATCTTTAACTCCTTCGCCACAAACACTTACAAAAGGTCTTCTAAGCGCTTCGTCATCATGCCATAATCCATTAGCAATATCTGCCCAAACTTTACTTGATGGCGTATATTTTTCTACTGAATAAGCCATTGTATTTGGATTCACTTTTATTTTATAATACCCTTTTGTTGGTAAAACAATTGGAGCCCCAGTTACATCATCTTTTAAATTTCCTGATGCATCTAATCCAAAACAATGTGGTGCAAAATCAGACTCTTGTCCTAAGAAATAAACTTCTTTATTATCTGAATCCGCATAATATTTAAATTCGAAATCCTGGCCATTTTTCTCATGGAAATACATAGGAACACCCGCAGCATCTGTTGTTAGATTTGTCCCTTTTGGTTGGTCACATAAATAAATAGCTGGATATTCGTTAGTAGCAACAACATTAATATTTAATGATCCTGTATTTGGTATCGCAAATTTATCTCTTGCAGTAATTGTCAATACATAATTAGCTGCCGTTACTGGCAATAAATATGTTTTGTTGAAAGTATATGACTGAGGTGAATCTGTTAACTGAACCATTTCATCGATACCTAAAGCAGCACATTTTACCTGAACAAAATCAATACCTGAATCATCATTAACTGTAAAATTAACTGGCATTTCATTACTTGTTGACAACAAAATAACAGCTCCTTCTTTTGGAGTTATCATCGTAATAGCGGGAGCATCAAACTCTCCATCTAATCGCAAATTAATGTCTTTATCAATAGAATTATTAGAAACGTCAGTTACTGTCAATTTGATTTTGAAAGCTTCTGATGTTCCTCTATCAGCAGGAATTTCAAAAAAATAGCTCAAATCATAAGTTGTAACCAAAGGATCTGTTCCAAATGCGATTACTTTATCTAGTGCTAATTCTGGTATTTGAATTCGTACACTCTTTAATCCTAAATCATCTGCTAAAGCTGCTTTAATTTCAAATTTTCTGTTAGGCGCTCCGTAAATTTCAGTTGTTCCAACAACAAGCGTAGGGTTTTCTGAACTTGGAAAATCATCTTCATTATCTTGACATCCCGTAAAAAGGATTGCAAAAAAGGCAAGAAAAAATAAAAATTTAATTTTTTTCATCTCTTTAATTTTAAGGTTATTTTTTTTTTGGTTTTTAAAAATTGACATTGATACAATTTCAATATCATCACGTAGTCTAATTAAATTATTTTATCAATCTAAGAATGTATTAGTGGGTTGCATAAGCATTTTATTTGCTAATTGCTTTACCGTTATTTGCAATACTTCATTGCAATAAAAAAATAAGTTTTTGGTTTTTGTCATAGAGTTTTCTTTAGGTTATTTTTGTTTCTGGTTATTTATAAGTGTCATTTGTACATTTTTAAAATTGGCAAAAAAAATTACTCAATTGATATAGTATAACTATAAGAATATTGTTTAGCCGTCAATCTATAAGGCTCATGTGGAAGTTTCCCCCAGCTATCATCACCACCAACTCCGCGTTGTGCAAGATCTACATGAAAATAAATTTTGTTCTCTGGATGCGCATCGTTGGTATGACGCTGATCCTTTGTTAATCCTGGATCAATACTTTCTGTAGAAACATTCATAGCACTAAAACTTAATGCCTGATCTCCTGTAACTTTAATCCCTTTTCCAGTTTTATTAGTTAGTTTTATCCAACGAGCATCAGTTTTGTAACCGCTTTCTTGTGGGCGGATATAACTCCAGGTAAATTGATTTTTTACATTATCATCATAGATCCCCATAAAACTGGCAGTATTTCTATCTGAATAATTTTCCCATGGTCCACGTCCATAATATTGTAAATTTTCATAATCCGAAGCCAATTCCATCCTCATTCCAAAGCGCGGCATTTCAGGTAAATCTTGAGTTCCTTCATTTATACTTGCTGTAATTTTTATACTTCCATTATTTTGAATTAAATAAGTAACGGTATAAGGTACTTTTACACTTTCAAGTAAATAAGTGGCAACAATTGGTAATCCTTCTGGAGTCATTTTTCCAACTTTTACGCTTTCAACTTTAGCATTTTTATGTGCTTCACGCCAAACTGATAATTTTTTTGGAGCTTGATTACCAAAGTCATTATCTGTTGGAGCTCTCCAGAAAAAAGGGATTGGAAATGCTGTAATTGGCTCCTCTCCGTTTACTGTTTTATAACTGCTAAGTATTCCTTTTCCTAAATCAAAAGTTCCGCTTGTGCTTTTTGCAGAAAAAGTTAGAACATTATTTTCCTCAGTATATTTAAGCTTTCCTTCAGCAACAGTACTTTTTACAAAATACTTTGCCTCATTAACTTTAAATTGCTCTCTTGCTATTTCATGACCAGTAGGTACCAATGGAGTCCCTATTTTAGTATATGCATAAACACTTAAATAAAACTCTGAATCATTTGTAATTTTCAAATCAATAGGAATCGAATTTTCTTGACCTGGCGATGTTGTCAAAGCGAAGCTTCCATCTTGTACTTTTTGACCATTTTTCAATAACTCCCATTTGAAATCAAACTCAGAAAGATTTAAATACTGGTATTTGTTTTTTATAGTCAAGCTTCCATTTTTATAATCAAAAGCGATATCCTGATATACTTTCTTCACTTCTTTTAATCCAGGATGAGGAATACGATCAGCACTTACAAGACCATTTGCACAAAAATTCTCATCATTATGCATGTCTTTACCACCAAGATCTCCACCATAAGCAAAAAATTCTGTTCCTTTTTCATCTTGTGTTTTCATTCCTTGGTCTACCCAATCCCAGATACAACCTCCTTGCATTTTTGGACTCGAAGCAATTATATCATAGTATTCTTGAAAATTACCATTACTATTTCCCATAGCATGACTGTATTCACACATTATAAAAGGTCTTTTCTTGTTACTGGCAGCATAATCTTTCATGTATTGAATACTTGGATACATTGGTGCTACTATATCTGTATTTACATCTTCCAAAGCTTGCTCAAATATAACAGGACGTGAAGGATCACGTTGTTTAAGCCATTTATAGGCTTCATGAAATACAGCACCATTACCACACTCATTCCCCATACTCCATAAGATAATTGAAGGATGATTTTTATCCGTTTCTAGCATACGCTCAATACGATCCAAATGTGCTTTCTCCCAAAGAGGTAAATAAGCCGGATGAAGATTTTTATCAAACGGACTTTGCCCTTCGGCACCCATACCATGAGTTTCTATATTGGCTTCATCTACTACATAGAAACCAAATTCATCACACAATTCATAGAAATAAGAATCATGAGGATAATGACACATTCTAATAGTATTGATATTATTTTGTTTCATAAGAGACAAATCTTTCATCATCAATTCTCTGTTTGGAACGTGACCATTGATTGGATCATGCTCGTGAATGTTCACCCCATTTACCATAATAGGCTTCCCATTAACCATAAGTTGAGCATCTTTAATCATCACATTACGGAAACCTGCTTTACCAGTTATAACTCCGCTGTCTCCTTTTTGTCCTTCCCATTTGATAATGTAACGATACAAAACTGGTGTCTCATCACTCCATTTTTGAACATTATTCAAAGTAGTATTAAAAACCAAATTATTTGAATTAGCCGAAAGCTTTTGATTACTTGTATAAACCTCTTTACCTGCAGCATCTAATAATCTTAATGTACAATTACCATCAGCTTTTGACTTTGAATTATTTCTTTTAAAATCAACTTTTACAGATAATAAACCATTGATAAACGATTTATCAAGATCTGCTGTAACCTGATAGTCTGAAACTGATAAATTGGGCTGTGCTTCTAAAAACACATCACGCTCTATACCGCTAAGACGCCAAAAATCCTGATCTTCCAGATAACTTCCATCATGCCAACGGAATACTTGTACGGCAAGTGTGTTATCTCCTTTTTTATTAAGTGCAGAAGTGATATCAAATTCGGCTGGTGTTTTACTAGCTTTAGTCATACCGACTTCTTTACCGTTCACATAAACTCTTGCATAACCTGTAATTGACCCAAAATGCAAAATCACATCTTTACCATTCCAATTTTCAGGAACTGTAAACGTTTTGCGATAACTTCCAACTGGATTATAGTCACCTCCTATAAAAGGTGGATTTTTAGGAAAAGGATAAATAATATTGGTATAAATAGGAATATCAAACCCTTTCATTTCCCAATTGCTTGGTACTGCAATATCGCTCCATCCTTTATCATTAAAACTAACTGCATAAAAATCCAAAGGTCTTGCTGCTGGATTCTTTACAATGTTAAATTTCCATTGTCCATTTAAAGTTTTATATAAAGATGATTCTGTTGGATTTCCTTTGATTGCATTTTCTTCATTATTATAAATTACAAAAGAAGCATGTGGACGTAGTTTATTGCGGTCAATTTGTTGAGGGTTTTCCCATTCATTTTGTTGCGCAGAAATAAACTGTGTTCCTAATAGAAATAAACAAGCGATAATTTTCTTCATTATATATTCTTTAAATTTTCTTTTATTCTTTAAACCTTGAGATATCCAATTTCAGTTTCTAGTCCTATTTTAATCAAACCAACTTTTTATTATTAATAACAGTGCCATTTTTAATGTTCCGAAATCGATACCTTAACTATATAATAACATATTTATCTAATTGATAATAATACCCCATTAAAATAACTATAAGTGCAAAGTAATGGTTAGTTCTAAAGTTTCAGGAGGGGTAAAATGGAAAAAAAAGGAGGTCAAAATCGTAATTAACCATTATTTATGACTAATTTTTAGAAATTATAAAAAAATAATTGCTTTTTTTTAAACAATATTCAATTTTTGAAAAATATCTGTTTTTTAGCTAAAACGTTTGAAATTCATCAACGAATAGCTTATTTCAAGCCAAAAACAATTAAATCCTCAAAAACAATCCTTAACACATTGTAAACATTTTATCCATTTACATCAAATTATATGTATTTCCCTATTTAAGTATTAATCGATTTTGTTGGCACTATACTTTTATTATTTTGAAAAATATCTCTTTTATTTACATTTGAATTTCCAGATGTTTCATATGATATTAATTCATTTTTCAACAAACAGCCACTTAATTTCAATTTATATGTCCGTTATGTTTCGCTCAAATTAATAATAACATTGACAATACTTTTTGACACTATCTTTATAAGCTTTCATCAGTATTTCATCTGATTCATTATTTTTACGTTCATTTAAAACTCCTAAACAAATCATTCCTGAACATACAAACCACAAATAGTTTTCAAAAAGGCATACTAATTTTGATCATTTACCAGCAATACCGAAAAATGACGATGTCAGATAATTACTTTTTTTATTGGAAAGGTTTGCAGTTCCTTAGCTATCAGAAAGAGATACTGAAGCGATTATAAAAAAAACAAATCCTCTTACAAAAATTAAATTATTGTAGTCAGATTTGTTTTTGGTAGTTATGAATTTTTAGATTCCTTGTGTATAATTTTGAAAAACAGAATTTGCATTCTCAAATTTTGATCTATTACAATAAGGCATGTTAATAGATACTTTTTGCGCCTTCCTTCCTTTTTTCTTTTTGATCAGCCAATATAGATTTTAAAATTTCAGGATTTTTTATCGCTTCGGGATTAAACGAAGAACTGTTCATGTATTTTAAAATCGAAATCAGCATTTGTTTTGCAACTGGGCGTTTATCTAAATCTGTTGCTAAATCAAAAGAAGCAATTACCAGTTTCCCCGATTGTACACTTCCTTCAAAAAGAGATGCCAGTCTTCGGTTATTTGCAAAATTGTCTACCATTTCTACAATCGGATTTCCTCCTTCGATTTCATCTGTAATCATCGTCGTTGAATTCACATTCAAATCCCACCATTGCCAGTCTGTATTCATATCTGTCGGAAAATCGGCAAGTGCTTTGTTTGATGGATCACAAAGTACACCCATTGTACCCGCCTGTTTAGGAAAATGAATCGGACTCCAAAATACAGGAACAAATTTTCCTTCAATGCCTTTTATCTTTTTCCAATCTGGATTTAATAATACTTTTTTTCCAGCGTTAAGCAATTTATATGCTTCATCCAGATTTTTGGTATAAACCACTTGCCCATAATCAATAGTTTGTTTTTCCGGATATACCCAAATATTCCATTGATTATGATATGCAGTTCCTTTCAGATATACATTTATAGTCAATTTGGTAGCCTCTGTAATTTTCTGAAGACTTTCATTTAACTCCAATAATTTATGATTATAACCAATGCTAATTGTCGTTTTTAAACTTCCTGAAGCCACTATGGTATTAGAATCAGTAATACTCCATTCTATTTCCTGATCTTTTAAAACTGCATCAGAATAATTACTTACATCCAAAGAAGCCGTAAAGGATTCATTGTTTAAATAAGTTGCTTTATTAAACCGTATTAAAGGCACAACAGGAGCTGAAAACTGTCTAAAATCTTCTGCTGTAATCAATCCTTTACTATCCCAAAAAGCATCTAACAAGCCTACTAAAGCCGTTCCTTGTCCAGGAAAATCATGCAGATCAAGTAACTGAAAACCGCTTATTCCTGCCGTTTTTAATGCTCTTTCGATTTCTTCTTTATATAATAGTACAGCCAATTTTCCCGAAGCTTTTGTATAATCAGCTGCTTTATTGATTAAGCCTTTACGTTCCAGGTCTTCCTTAACCGACATGAAATTGATTGGTTCCAAAACGCCAGTGTACTTAGCAATTTCATCAATTTTAGGATAAACAGCATACTGACCAATTTCATGGGTAACCAAAGGCACTGTCATCCCTTCAACAGAAGCTGCATAATCTTTATTGAACGTTGGAGATTCACTGTTAAAAACGCCTTGTCCGCGAACCCATCCTTTTTTAGTCCATTGTGTAATAAAAAAATCATCATCAGATTCTGGCCAGTCTCCATGTCCTTTCTCGAAAGTAAAAGAAGTTGTTGTATAAAGATGCCTATCATCCTGAACTCTTAAACTGTTCATCAACTTTGTCAAAACTGTCATATCTCCCTGTAACTCATTCCCCATCGACCACATACAGAAGGATGGATGATTTCCATATTCATTAATCATGCGCTGAGCTTCGGCATATAAAAAGTCTGTTGTTTTTTGATCTTCTCCAATTTTTAGTACCCAGACTGGCAATTCGACCTGCAAATAAAATCCCATTTCATCTGCCACTTCAAATGCTGCTTCAGGCGGACACCAGGAATGAAAACGCAAGTGATTTAATCCCCAGTTTTTAGCCATTCCAAAAACTTTTCTCCATCCTTCTTTGTCCATCGGAGCATGCCCGGTAAGCGGAAAAATATCACATTCTAATGTTCCTCTTAAAAATACTGGCTGTCTATTAATAGTCAAAACAGAACCTTTTCTGGAAAAGTTTCGCATACCAAAATCTACAGAAGTATTGGATATGTTTTTTCCCGCTTTTAATTCGGTAGTTAATTCATATAATTCAGGTGAAAACTCACTCCAAAGTTTTACGTCTTTGCCCATATTATAGTCTACTTCAACAAAAGATTCTCCCGTTTTTATCTGGATTTCCTTTTGAAGTGCTGCTACCGAAATTTTAGTCTTTTTATTTACTGCCGTAATGCTTAAAATTCCTTTTGCATTTTTTGTGCTGTTGTTAAGCGTCACCTTCACTTTTGTACTACTAGCATTAATATCAGGCTTCACCTGAAGATTAGTAATATGGATAGCATCAAATGCTTCAATTTCCATTTTACCAATAATTCCATTCCAGATGATCTGTGTTTCATTGGTATAAGCATGCGCCATATTATCAACACTGATATCAAAAAGTTTACGATTATCAACACGAATTGTTATGCGGTGCGTTTTTCCGGCTGTTAGATATTGACTAAGATCAAAATAATGCGGTGCAATCAGGCTGTTTTGTTCTCCTTGTACTTCTTTGCCGTCAATCCAGACATTTGTTTTCCAGATTACACGTTCCAGCTTTAGTATAAACTCTTTCCCTTTCCAATTATCCGGAACTGTGATCTCGCGGGTGTACCACGCAGCGCCAAGATAACTGTGCTTTCGGGTTAAATGACTCATTTGAAGTTTCTCCAAACTTGGTTTTAAAGTATTAGCCACTCCAAGGCCTGCATCATCAGTAGTTCCCGGCAATTTTATCAGTTGTTTAAAACTCATGTTCTGCCAGCCGTTTTTCTGTCCAATATCGGCGCTGTCCAACTGAACAGTCCAGTCGCCGGCTATATTCATTACCTTCTTGTCGTCAGAATCCCATGAAGTGAGAAAAAGAAATAACAAAACAGCTGTTATGATAGGTTTGATTTTCATTTGATTAAATTTTATAATTATGATACTGTAAACAACAACTTTCTATTTACGAAAGGTCTGTTTATTACTATCTAACTGTTTTACTTTTTGGTAATATTTCTCAGATTCATTTTCGTTTCCTAATCCGCTATGTCCCAAAGCCATCACATAATAGCAATGTACTTGATTACGAACATTTAAATCATCGTCCCAAATCGCCAAATCTGGAAGTGATACCGCAAAATAATCAATTCTGGACTTTTCGAATAAATACTTTTCACCATGTGCCAGCAGTTTGTTAAAACGGCTTCGTGCTTTGTCTTCATCACCTAATTCGCGCCATGCCAATCCCTGATAGAAAATCTTATCTGGTTGCTGATCGTTATAGAAAAATGCCTGAACAGGTTCAGGTGATCCAAGCGTTGCCTGAATAAAATTGGCATTTGCATTTACCAAATCTCCAAGACCTTTATAAGCCAATCCTTTATAATAAAAAACCTCATTTTCCTCAGCATTTTTCAATTTTCCTTCACCTAAATCATGCGGATAAAATTCAGTTTCTTTCAGCAATTGTAAAGCATCAGTAAAACGGTTTTCTGAAATTGCACTTTTTGCCAATTCGACTCTGCACAAAGTATATTGTCCCGTTATTTTTCCTTCTCCGCCTTCCCAAGGGTGAAATTTCCGTTTAGAAATCAGCTCTTTTGCAATAGCATACTTTCCTGTCTGATTATAAAGTGTAATTCTTTCAATACACAAATCATCACGCTCTTCGACTAAATCTGGATATTGATTTAAAACATTTAATCTAAATTCCGGCGATTTACCTATTTTTTTATAAAGCTGATCCAGCTCCATAAAAATCCTTGAATCTGTTATGTCCAATGCAAATGCTTTTTCTAACATTTCCTGAGCTTTGGCCTTATTATCCGTTTTATTGAAATAAGCAAGCGCAAGGTTTCTTAACAAGGTAGGGAATTTTTCATCTATGTCAAACGACAATTCCCAGCATTTTACAGCATCTTCATATTGACGGAATGCATACCAGAAATTCCCCAAATAATAAGGTGCTTTTGCATCTTCAGCATTTAATTTAATGGCATCCTGCAAAATATTTACTTCTTCAATTCGATTTGGGAAACATTTTTCTGGAGACTGTACAGCAGCTTTTTTATACCATTCTATTGCTTTATCAGTATCACCATTTCTAGAAGCAAAATAACCCAGAGCGTAATACACCATTGGATAAACCTCATCATTACTTTGTATAGACTCCTGCAATAATTGTTCCGCTTCCAGATACAATCCAGCTCCCGCAAAGTCCAATGCATACTCTATATATCCATGTGACCATTGACGCATTATTGTATTCATTTCATCAAGAATGGCTTGGTCTTTGGTTATCAAATATTTCTCAAAACGGCATCCCATATTAAAGCGGTCAATTTTGATCGAATCCTCAATCCACGATAAAGCTTCTTGATTTCTATTTAATTTTCTTAAAATAGAAGCTTTCAATTGACGTGCTTTGTGATTGTGCCAATTACGGATAAGTGACGATTCTACGCGTTCTAAAGCTTCTGTCCATTCCCCTTTTATGCTGTCTATTTGCGCCAAAGCATAAAACGCTGCATCCTGCCACGCTGCATTCCATGTTGATTTGAAAAGAGAATTATAAGCATCGTCAAATTTCCCCTGCAATTTTAAGCAATAACCAAGATTGTATAGTGATTCACCATCAATCGGGTTTGGATTTCGCTCTGTTAAAACCTCAACAGCGGTTCTGAAATACGTTTCGGCTTTTTCAAACTGACCTCTTCTTAACATTAACAAACCAACAGCATTATTACATCTTACATCTCTTGAATCTCTGTTTAAAGCTTCAAAATAGTAATCCAGTGGATTGTATGTTGCATGTCGGTATTGCTCTAAATGCAATCCTGTTAAATACAATTGCTCCATCGAAGCAATATCTTTTGGATCCAGCGCCGCTTTTGCAGGATCGGGAACAGGTTTTATTTCGGCCTTTTCTTCTTGGTATTGAACCAAAATTTTTCCGTCAGAAGTATAAACCGTAAAAACTAAATCCTCTGATAAAGAATCCCCAATCGAAACTCTTTTTTTATACGGATTCACAGGAGATATTGTAATTTCATCCTGAAATAAAACGTTATTTTTTTTGTCTTTTAATTCAATTTTTAAATTCTCATAAAGGCCTGTTGTGTACAAGATTAAATCAGCTTCGTTTCCTTCAACTTCAATATTTATGATCGCATCTTTGGTTGCATTTTTAACATATCCAACTTCGGCGTAAGGCATAAAATACTGCACCCATGATTTTTCTTCATAAGCCTGAAGCCAAGAAAAATCAGGCTGATTGTCTGTAAATACTCCAGTCATTAATTCGATATACGGACCGTCTTTGTCGGTTAGATTTCTGTCCCAAGCCAGACCGAAATCTCCATTACCCCAAGTCCATTGCTTTTTTCCAGGAGACACATGATGATTGGCCACATGCAGTAATCCTGCCTGAACATTATCCTCATAACCTCCCACAAAATTATATTTAGACTGCACCGCCATATATGATGTTGGAACCGGAATATTTTTATATTTCGAAATATCCACGCCAGCAGAATAGTCTTGTTTGTAATATTCGCCAGTCGCAATCGGAAATTTAGAGACATCTCTTTTTCCATGATCAAAAACTGCATTTACATCTGGAGGAAATACCGATTTATATCCATCGTTTACAACCACCGCAGGATTTGCCCACCAAAGAAACGTTTGTGGAAAGGCGGTACGATTGTATATTTTTACTTTAATTTCGATATAGGCTTTATCAGGATGCAGTGTAAATCCCTGCATTCCTTTAGTTCTAAACATTCTTTCTACTTCATTACACCAAATTGTTTTGCTTCCGTCTGCATTTTCTTCGATGCTGAAATCTGTTGGCAAAAAAGTACTCGGACGGTGATGCTGTGGCCAGTTGAACTCTATTCCGCCAGAAATCCAAGGACCGGTAAGTCCTACCAAAGCAGGTTTAATTACCTGATTGTAATACACAAAATGACGCTGTTTTACTTTGTCATACGCCATGTGAACGCGTCCGCCTAATTCCGGAAGAATCATTATTTTGATGTATATGTTTTCTAAAAATAGGGCGTGATACGATTTATCGTGTTTTTCATCAGCCAATTTTTCAACAACAGGATAAGGATAAACAGCTCCTGAACTTCCTTGATACACACGTTTTTCAAGAAATATTGGATTCTTTTCTTCTTCACCAATTTGGTACGTTGGTAATAAAATATCTTCTTCCCAAACACGTACGACACCCTCTTCATTAACGGTTGATTGAATTAAATAAGCCGTGATTTTTTCATCCTGACCTATTTCATTTACTGATTGTTTTGCATGCAAATCTTCTGCTGTTATATTTTCCATTTTATTATATGCTTTTATTTTGTCAATTCATTTTCTATTTCCTCTAAAGATTTTCCTTTCGTTTCCGACAAAGAATAGCGAAGGAAAAAGTATCCAGCTAAGCAGATACTACCGTAAAGCCAGAATGTTCCGTAAGAGCCAAGGCTGCTGTTGAGTATTGGAAAAGTGTAAGTAAGTACAAAACAAGCAGTCCAAAGGGCAAAAGTGGAGATAGCCATTGCCATTGCGCGTACTTTTGTCGGGAATATTTCAGACAAGACTACCCAGGTAACAGGTGCTAATGTCATTGCATAGCAGGAAATTGCCGCAATAACAAGACCTAAAACAGCAAGACCTGTAATTTCAAAATAATAGCAAGCACCTAATAAAGCATAGATAAAAAACAACCCCATTGATCCAATAAGCATCAAAGTTCTTCTTCCCCATTTGTCAACAAAATACATTCCTACAAATGTGAAGATTACATTGGTTAAACCAGTAATTACGATATTAAACAAGATATCTGAAACGCCATAACCTGCTGCTGAAAAGATTTCCTGAGCGTAATTAAAAATCACATTAATACCACACCATTGCTGAAAAACAGCTATCACAATCCCTAATAAAAGAATCTTTGGCATCTTGCCTTCAAAAAGCATTTTATAACTGACTTCCTCTTTGATTTCTCCAGTTCTTGATTTAATTTCTTCTATTTGGTCTTTTGCAAAAGAAAGACCTCCAATTTTAGTAAAAATAGATTCTGCTTTATCATATTTCCGCTGATTCGCTAACCATCTTGGACTTTCGGGTATAATGAGTATCAAAACAAAAAAGGCTACAGATGGAATAGCTCCTGCCCAAAACATATATCTCCAACCCCATTGCCCGTTCCATGAATTCAAAATATCCTGTCCCTCTGCAATTGGATCAGCAATTAACCAGTTTGCAATTTGGGCTGCCAATATCCCTATAACAACCGTCAATTGATTTATAGAAACAAATTTGCCTCTGGATTCGCTTGGTGCAATTTCGGCTATATACATTGGTGAAAGATTTGAAGCGATACCAATACCGATACCTCCAATAACCCTCCAGAATATGAACCATTCAATCGCATCAACCATCCCGGTACCAAGAGCTGCAAGAGTAAAAAAGATGGAAGCTACAATCATCAGCGGTTTTCTTCCATACTTATCAGATAAACTTCCTGAAATCATTACACCCAACAAACAGCCTAAAATAGCACTTCCCATTACCCAGCCCTGCATAGAAGGTGAGTTAGTAATATTAAAAAAAACTTCATAGAAAGGCTTTGCCCCTCCAATTACAACCCAGTCATATCCAAATAACAAACCACCCATTGCTGAAACCAATGCAATAAAAAGCAGGTAAGAAGAATTATACTTACTCATATATATTTAATTTTTTAATTTATTTATCAATACAAATATCGTTACATACTACACGTCCAGAAATGTAATATTTATGTAAAACATGTATAAAACATAGATTTTTATATCAAAATTACCATACTAAAAATAATAAAGCCTATTTTTTAGGGTAAGTGTATTTATTTGAATTTATTTTTGATGATTTAATGCCATATAACCTATAAAATATCTTACTAAAAACATTTTACCACATTAAAACATCACATTTATAATAATATTACTCCATAATATGTAAATTACCATGGTTTTGATATGTTTTTATTTATCTTTAAATATTTTTCATTCTAAAAATACACATAACCGTACTATGGATCAGATCGCAGATGGTTTTAAAGGAGAAAGAGCAATAGTTGTTCCTTATAGTATTCGCAGCTTTCAGTCTGAAAATGAACTGACAAAAAACCTGTTCATTACGCATATTGGCTATTATCCCAATGCAAAACATCATTTTAGGAAAAGGTCAAAAGGCGCACTCGAGCATATACTTATTTATTGTGAAAATGGAAAAGGCTTTATAACTATTGAAAATGAACAATTTTCGCTTACCAAAGATCAGGCTTTTATAATTCCCGCACACAAAGCACACAGTTATGAAGCGGAAATTTCAAAACCCTGGAGCATTTACTGGCTGCATTTTAAAGGAACAGCAAACTCTTTACATACTGCAGTTTCGGGAAAAGTTTTAAATCTAAACGACAGCAGATCATCTGACAGGCTGAACTTATTTGAAGAAATTTATCAGAATCTGGAAATGGGTTTTAATCCTGATAATCTTGAGTATTCTAGTATTTGTTTACAGCATTTTTTAGCAAGCATAAAATACACCGATCAATTTCTAAAAATAAAAACAGCTGATACAGAAGTTTTAGATGTAATTCCGATGAGTATTATATTTATGAAAAACAATCTAATAAATAAAATTACACTGCAAGAAATAGCACATCATGTAAGCTATTCGAGCTCCTATTTTGGAGCCTTGTTTCTAGAAAAAACATCCTCTACTCCTATGGATTATTACAATCAGTTAAAAATTCAAAAATCGTGTTCCCTTTTGCAGTTCAGTAATCTTAAAATAAAAGAAATTGCTTATCAATTGGGTTATTACGATCCATTTCACTTTTCAAAATCATTTAGACAGGTAATGGAAATATCTCCAAGAGAATATCGTCTCCGATATAAAACCCAAGTGTAAGTACTAAAATTTACTTTATAATATTCAAATCAGAATTAAAAGAGCTTTTATATTTTTTGATGTATTCAGAAGGTGTCATCCCAAAAAGTTTAACGAATTGCTGTCTGAAATATTTTGGATCTTCAAAACCTACCTCAACACTTGCTTGAGCAATATTCATATTTTCGGTAAGCATTAACATTGCGGCTCTTCTTATGCGTATAGAACGTATAAATGCATTTAGAGTTTGTCCCGAAATGATTTTAATTTTAGTATAAAGAGTTCTATGACTCATTCCCATCTCGGCAGCAAAATTTTTAATGGTAAAATCACGCTTATGAATATTGGCTTCTATAATTGCAATACATTTTTTTAGAATCTCCTGATATTCGGCTGGAACTTTTTGAGTGTTTTCTTTAAGCGTAATACTATCTAGGAAGTATGTTCTCAAATTACTACGGCTTTTCAATAGTGATTCGACACGTGCAACGAGCAAATCATCATCAAATGGTTTGGTTATGTAATCATCGGCTCCGTCACTTATCCCTTGTAGATGCGTTTCTGGATTTTTTGAAGCTGTTAACAATATTACTGGAATATGTGACAAGCTGCTGTTTTCCTTTATTTTTCTACATAGCTCAAGTCCGTCCATGACATCCATTGCAATATCACTGATGACCAAATCCGGCATGTGTTTTTTAGTTAGTTTTAAACCTTCTTCACCATTGTCTGCACTATATATTATATACGTTTCGGAAAAAAGTCCAATCAAATAATTTCTGATATCGGTATTATCATCTATAATTAAAAGTGTGCGTTTATCGGTAAGCATCACTTTATGCAATTCAGTCTCTGAAGTTAAATTTGCAGAGAACTCTACAATCTCTTCTATATTGTCAGTCATTAATTCTTCAACCAATGGACTCAATTTGGGAGCAACTATACTTATATGTAAATCTTCAAAATGATCCTGACCTTTTAAAAAATTCAGTTTAAATGAGCTTCCTTTTCCTATTTCGCTACTGCAAGTAACCTTCCCTTTATGTTTTTCGACAAAATACCTAACTATAAAAAGTCCAATTCCAAAGCCAGAACTACCTCCTACTGGAACTTTAGAATTACCTCTTTTAAATTTCTCAAAAATAGTTTCCAAATCATCTTTTGCAATTCCTGTCCCACTATCCAAAACTTCTATGATTACATCCGTTTCAGATTCAGATAAATTAAGACCAATTTCTCCACCAACGGGAGTAAACTTGAAAGCATTAGAAATCAAATTAAACAATGATATCTCAATTTTTTCGTAATCCCCTATTATTTCAATATTGTTTTCTGGTATCTGAAAAGTATAGTCAATATTTTTATCTTTTGCCTGATTTACAAAACACTGGTAAATTTCATAGCAAAGATTATTGACATTTATAACAGACATTTTGAGTTCATCGGCATCATTTTCAGCTTTACGAAAAAGCAATAGCTGATCTACTAAACTCAAAAGCCTTTTGGCATTTCTATGTGCTATTACCAAATCACTTACCGAAGAACTATTTTCAGTATTTCCTTTTTGAATTGCCTTTTTTAACGGATTTATAATCAAAGATAAAGGCGTACGAAACTCATGAGAGATATACGTAAACATTGATGACTGCTTCTCTGCAATTTCCTTTTCTTTGGCACTTTCTAATTCGGCTACCTTTACTTTATACTTTAATTTCTCTTTGTTTTTATTGTATTTGATATACCCATAAATAATTCCTGCTCCAACCAATAAATAGAAAGTATAAGCCCACCAGCTACGGTACCATGGTGGTGAAACTATTACAGTAACAAGACTTACCTCTTTATTCCAGCCACCTCTGAAATTGGTAGTTTTCACTTTAAAAACATACTTACCCTCTGTCAATCTTGCATAATTTGCTCTTCGGGCCTGACCTACATAATTCCATTGATTATCCCAGCCGTCTAGATAGTATGCATAATTTATTTTGTCGGCATTATTATAATCCAATGTAACAAACTCTATTGATAATGTGGTTTGATCATAAGGCAATTTTACTTCTTTAATTTTACCCGAATCCCATTCCGAAATTAATTCGTTTTTACTTTCCTCTATAGGCTGATTGTTTACATAAAAATCCGTCAGATGTAAATTGTTCTTCTGATTAAATTCTTTTATATCTTCTGGAAAAAAGGAGTTAAACCCATTTATTCCACCAAACAGAAATTCTCCAGTAGACAATTTTAAACCAGCATTAAAACTAAACTGATTACTTTGCAAGCCATCATTTATAGAAAAATTTCTAAATGTTTTTCGTTTTTTATCAAATCTGCAAATTCCATTATAGGTACTCATCCATAAGTTCCCTCCCTTATCTTCCAACATCCTCAAAACAGTATTTGAAGGCAAGCCATCATCAGTAGTTAATCTTTTAAATTTATTAGTTTTTCTATCAAACAATAACAGCCCTCCTTCTTGAGTTCCCAACCAAAGATTTTTATCTTTATCCTCATAAATACATCTAATCGCACTGCCAATTGGGAATTTCTCGTATTTTTTGGTTTTTTTATCGATAGCAAATAACGAAGTGTTATTCCCTCCCCAAAGTTTACCATCACTCATCTCAGCAAGACACTGCAAATTATCTATTGTTTTATCAAAAAGAACGAAAGCATTTTTGGCACTATCAAAAAAATACAAACAACCTTCATTAGTAGCACTTGCCCATATTGTTCCCTTGGAATCTTTATACACAAACCATATGTTTTTTTCAATCTGTTTTGTAAAAGGATTATAACATGAATAATGAGTTATTGTATTATTTACAGGATTAATACGATTTACCCCTCCTGCCCATGTGGATACCCAAATCTCATTAGCATTATCTTTTATTATACCTGTAATAAAATTACTGCTGATTTTATGAGGCGAAGAAGCCGAGGTACTATAAAGCGTATAGCTATTGCTTTTTTTATTCCAATACTTCAATCCTGCTCCATCCGTTCCTATCCACAGATTCTTATTTTCGTCTTCACAAAAGGACAATATAAAATTTCCAGCAGGATCACTGTCATTATTATCTTTTATATTCTTAAAATATTTTGGACTATTGCTTATCATACTTATACCACCACGTAAAGTACCAAGCCATATATTTCCAGCAACATCTTCATGCAAAGCCCATATCGAATTACTTTTTACAAATTGTTTGCCTTTGGCTAAGCTATAAAGAATTGCTTTTTTCGTTTGACCAATCACTTTATAGATGCCGCAACCATCTGTAGTTATCAACATTTCTTTTTTCTTATCAAAATGAATATCTGTAACGGTACAGTTAGCCGACAAATAATTTTCAGAAAATGAATTTGTCTTTGCGTTAAAAGAAAACAACCCTTCATCAGTTCCTAACCAAAGTGTGTCGTCTGCCGAAAGTTTCATGCATTTTACTTCCATTGATAATGGATATACTATCTTTAATTTTTCTGAATTATAGTTATACTGACAAATCCCCACATTTCTTACATATACCCAACAACGACCATTTTTGGGGTCGTTTTCAAGAACTGCAGCGTTATAGCCATATTGTAAACCTTTAGTTTTGGATTGCTCAAGATCTATATGTTTTCCAGTAAAAGATCCATTTTGATAAATTAACAAACCATAATTTTGTGAAGCTACCAACACCAAATTTTCTGAAACAGATCTAATCTGATGAATAATGTCTTTTAAAACTTGAGTAGTATTATTTTTTGAAACATAAGTCAGCGGATGAAAAATAGATTCTTTTTTATCAAAAACACAAGCTCCATTTGAACCACCAACCCATATATTTTTTTTAGAATCCCCTTCAATATTATAAATGGTATTAAAAGACAATGAGTTTTTATCATTAATCTTATTGCGGTACACTTTAAAATTATAACCATCATAACGATTTAATCCGTCATAGGTACCAAACCACATAAAACCATCACTATCCTGATAAATTGTAATTACCGAATTATTAGACAAACCATTTGATATATCGAGAAATTTAACCGAATACTCTTGTGAAAAAGCGGTCAAAGAAAAAGTTATTAAGAATACAAAATAGAGTACAAAATTCTTCAAGAGAAATTGTTTTAAAGATTAATTATTTTTAAAAAGTGTAAAAAATACAATTATAGGCATTATTTATAAATATATATCATAAATAATGAAACAAAATTATTATAAATTGATTTTTTCCTTTAAAATAAAGACACGCTAAGTTAAATGGAATTTGAGATAAAAACAAACAAAATGGTTTTTAAACTCGTCAAAAAACACTCTTCAATACTTTTATAAGAATACTATTCAACTTGAAAAATAAATTCTAGAATTTTCCTAAATTTCTGTTTAAATAATATTTTCGGAAAAAAGCTGGCAATTCTAATAATTAAAAATCTTTACTTTTGCGTATTAAAAAAGTCCCAATGGAAAAGCTATATTCTCTTGTCATTCATCCTCCCGAAGATCATCTCATTTTGATTAAAACCATGAAAGAGCAATTGGCTAATGAAGTAGGTTGGTACAATAGTAAAAACTCTGTAGGACACATTACCATTTGCGAATTTAAAGCAACGGAAACTACAATTGAATCCATTAAAAATCAAATAATCAAATTATGCAATTCTTTGACTCCAGTCGCAGTACACCTAAATGAATTTGGTTCATTCCCAAACGGAGCTTTTTTTATAGCTCCCGATAATGATTCTAAAATAGATTTGAAACACATCATGAAGCATTTTAACAAATCACTTAAAATTCAGGATATGAAAAAAAGTGATAGTCCACATCTGTCCATTGCCCGAAGATTAACTCCTGAAAATTTACTAAAAGCCAGTCAATTATTTACTACAATCGATTTGCATTTTATTTGTGACAGTGTAGTTTTGAGATTATTTGATGAAAATAAAAAACAGTTTTTTGCAACTAACACCTTTCTGTTTAATGATACCCCTCAAGAGCAATTTATCCAGGGAACTCTTTTTTAAAGCTACCAAAAAGTATTAAATTGCAACTTTAAACCAACTGTTTTACTTCCAAATAGTCCATAAATGAAAACTTTCATAAAACATACCTTTATCTTAATTTTATTGTTTGTAACAGTAACAACAAAAGCACAAACATCCATTAATTTTATACAAAATGATTATAAACTGGCACTTGAACAATCTAAAGTGTCCAAAAAAACAATTTTTGTTATGGTTTATGCCACTTGGTGTACACATTGTAACAAAATGAAAAATACCGTTTTAAAAGAACCAACTGTCATTACATTTTTCAACAGCAATTTCATTAATGTAATGATGGATTCTGAAACACCAATAGGAAAAGAGTTTATGAAAAAATATAACATAAAATCCTTCCCAGTCTTTCTGTTTCTGGACGAAAAAGAAACTCATCTTTACAGTACTGGAGGCGAATTCACCACCGAAGAATTTCTTACTGAAGCCAAAAATGCGCTAAACCCAGATAAACAATTACCTTATTTGGAAAGAAAAGTCAATGAGGATGTAAGAAATCCAGAAAATTGTCTGATCTACTTAAATGCTTTGAGAAAAAGTATTGATTCCGACAAAAGTGATAATGTAACAGCCAGGTATTTAGCAACCCAATCCAAAGACCAACTGATAACTCCAATAAATTGGAAAATTGTTGCTTATGGCGTTAATGATTTGAATTCAAAAGGATTTGAAACAATCTTAAATAATCAAAACGATTTTGCAAAAATAGCTTCGCCAAAAAGAGTTGAAGCCAAAATTGTAAGTGTGGTCAAAAAAACATTAACCCAAAACATGAATTATCTGGATTCTATCAACTACTCCAAAAACAGAATAATTGCAAAAAATATCCATATAAGAAAAGTAGATTCATTAGTTTTTAAGTATGATTTACAAATGTATGAGGGTATAAAAAGCTGGAAAAATTACCAGCAGATTACTTCAGAATCTGTAGAGAAATTGGCTTGGAATGATTATTCAACAATCAATAGTATTTCCAAAGTTTATATTGAACATATAACTGATAAAGATGCTTTGAAATCATCTATTTCATGGGCTAAACATTCAATCGAGATTAATAATTCAGCTGAAAGCACTCTTTTATTAGCCAGATTATATAATAAAATCGATGATAAAAAGAATGCTATAGAAAATGCAAAAAAAGCAAAAGCCATAATAACAGCCATGGGTTGGAACTCAAAAGACGTTGATCAATTCCTAAAAGAGTTAGGTATAAAATAAATCGGTAAAGCTAATTTCTAAGAATGTAAAAAGGCAACTGTTTAAAAAAATAGCTGCCTTTTTTATTGAATTCTACAAATTCAAATTTCCTTCAATACCGTCGTCCATAGTTTTTCCTATAATAAATGCTACAGTCATTTTGGCTGCTGCAATTACTTTTCCATGTTTATTATTCCAATAATATCCTTCATTAGGAACGACTTTTATAACACTTAGATTTGGATCGTCTTCGCCCTCAGGCATCCACACTTTTACAATTGGAGTAAATAAATCTTTTATAATTTCTCGGTCATATAAAATAGCCGCATGACCATGCAATGTCAAAAATTGGTCATGAGGTGCCGAGAAAAAAAGCTCAACCTTTGAATTTGCTATAATTTCATGATTCTTTTCACTGGTTTTATCAGATAAAAACCAAAGATTCCCTTCATCATCAATTTTTTGCGCAGACATTGGTCTTGAATTCAGTTTTCCGCTATTATCGTATGTACAAAACATACACGTTTTTATGTTTTCTGCTAAATCTTTTATTTTTTGAACAGCAGAACTGTCTTTTAAATCTTTATAATCTCCCATAACTTTATATTTTAAACTATTAGTATTTTGCAGTTTATAATTTTATAAAGTTCTGATTTTATAGCTATTGCAAATTATAGAATTCATCAAAAGAATTATCAAATTTCAATTTATTATTCTATTCTCAATTGATCTGATCAAACTAAAAAATAACAAAAAAACCTGCAAAGAATAATCCAAGCAGGCTTCATTTTGAAATAATTGAGTTAGTAAGCACGTTTATTTCTAATTTTTATTTTTTCAATCGGTCGGATAATTCTCTTTTGTAAGTAATTCCAATTGGTAATTTTTCTTTTTTGATAACAACAAAATCCTTATCCGAATCGTCAATTTTATCGATTGCAACGATGTACGATTTATGAATTCGCATAAAGTTTTTTTCGGGCAGGCATTTCTCTAATTCTGTTGTGGTTATTGATGCTAAATACGTTCTTTTGATAGTATGTAACTTCACATAATTACCAAAACTTTGCGCATATAAAAGCTGATCTAATTCGATGTCTATCAAATACCCATCAATTTTTACACTTATGGAATTGACAGCTGCTTCTTCGGGTTCGGCTTTTATAATTTCTGTAGAAAAAAAACGCTCGATAGCCTTCAAAAAGCGTGGAAAATAAATCGGTTTCAAAAGATAATCAATCACACCATAATCATAACTTTCCAAAGCAAATTCAGAATAAGCTGTCGTTAAAATCGTTTTGGGGTGAATTGGAAGAATTTTTAGCAATTCCATTCCTGAAATTTCGGGCATATTGATATCTAAAAACATCAGATCTACTTTGTTTTCCCGAAGATAATCCATTGCTTCAATGCCATTATAACCTTGAAAAACCAATTCTAATTGTGGATTTTGTTTGATATAATTCGCCAAAACATAATGCGCTGCCGGTTCGTCGTCAACAATAATGCATTTTTTGGGTTCCTTCATTATACAAACTTTTTAAGTTGCAGTTTTAAATCTACAATATAAGTATTTTTATCGTCTTTAATATCTAATTGATACTCTTTTCCGTAAATTAGATTCAAACGTTCAATCGTATTTTTTAAACCAATTTTTGTCGAAACAACATCCGTTTTCTTCGGAATAGAATTCACTACATGCAAATGCAGTAATCCATTTTCGACTGTTATAATGATACGGACAAAACATTTTTCGATAGCGCAAGTCCCATGTTTAAAAGCATTTTCTATAAAAGCAATCAATAACATTGGAGAAATTTTATAAGCATTCTCATTGTCTATTTTACTATCATAAGTGATTTCACAACGATAGCCAACACGCTCTTTTTCCAGTTGAATATAACTATTTATAAATTCCAATTCATCTTCCAGAGAGACACATTGTTTGTTATTACTTTCGAGTTGGTAACGCATTAATTGCGACACTTTCATAATCAAATCGGGCGTTCTTTCTGGAAATTCAAGACTAATTCCGTAAAGAGTATTAAAAGTATTGAATAAAAAATGAGGATTCAATTGTCCTTTTAGCGAATTCAACTGCATTTGGTTGAAAAGCAAAGTCTCATCAGTTTGTTTTTTATTGATTCTGTAGAATTTAAAAACAATAATCGGACTCAAAATACAAACCAATGTCCCCAAAACGCTGGCTAATTGATAAACATAACTTCTTTGATGTGAGTTTTGATACAAATGACATTTGCTAAACATATTCAACTCCGTAATTTCATATAGAATTACCGAAAACACCAACACTCCTAAAAGTGTCAAAAAGATATAACTTAGAGGCCTTTGTCCTTTGAATAATATAGGTAATATAAAAAAACGATTGAACTGGGCGTGCATGTATAAAATGCAATAGAAAAAAATACCCATCAAAATCGAAATGAAAGAACTAATTAACATCCAATCATTTTTTAAGGTATAAATCGTAAATGAAAAACCGACGACAGCAATTTCCTGCCACCATTTATTTTCCATTATATCATTAAACTTTTTGTTCATCTTTAATACTAAAATAGTTTACAAATTAACCACTATTTTTTAATTATTATTCCCAATAAATGACCAATTGAATTGGTCATTTATCATTGCAGTACATCATTTAAGGAGGCTTATATCCGCTTAAGAGAAATAATTTTGGGGCATAATTTCAATATCTGAGTTTTATGTATTTCAAAAAAATTACTTTATTATTTTTCTTGATTTTTGCTACCACTGGCTTTTCACAAACCTTGTCTTTGAAAGAAGCGATACAAACGGGTCTGGAAAACTATGGTTCTGTAAAAGCAAAAAGCAATTACGCAAGTGCTTCGCGAGAAACCCTTCAACAAACTCGTCGCGATTATTTACCTAATCTAAATTTATCGGCACAACAAGATTATGGAACTATCAATGGGCAAAATGGTGCTTTATATGGTTTCAATGGTTTAGGAACTGCTTCTTCCGGACCAGCACTGCCAGAGCAAAACTGGAACGCCGCTTTTGGTGCTTTGTATCTGGTCAATATGAACTGGGATTTTTTCACTTTTGGAAAAACACAGGAAAAAATTAATTTGGCGAAAGTCGATGTTCAGGCGAAAGAAAAAGATTTGAATCAGGAAAAATTTCAACAGCAAATCAAAATTTCATCAGCTTATTTGAATTTATTGGCAAGCCAAAGGTTATTAATTTCACAACAAAAAAATCTAACTCGTGCCGAAGTTTTCAAAAAGACAGCTGTTGCCCGAGTTAAAAACGGATTGTTGGCAGGAGTCGATTCTACATTGGCAACCGCCGAAGTTTCGAAAGCTAAAATCGCTTTGAATCTGGCTAGAAATTTCGTCAAAGAACAAAACAACAAATTGGTCGATTTAATGGGTGTTGCACCACAAAATTTCATTGCCGATACGCTTTTTGTAAATCAGATTCCAAAACAATTAGCATTTGACGAAAAGGCTTCTGACAGCCTGCATCCTTTATTACAATTGTACAAAACAAAGATTGATTACAGCAATCAGCAGACTAAATTATACAAACGTTTTTACTATCCAACAATGAGTGCGTTTGGAGTTTTACAAACCCGGGCTTCTGGTTTTGAGACTGGTTATGCAATCGACCAAAACTCTTTTAGCAGAAATTATTGGGATGGCGTAAATCCAGACCGCTCTAATTATTTGGTTGGAATTGGAATCAGCTGGAATCTGACCACTCCTTTTAGAATGAGTAAACAAGTAAAAGCTCAAAAATTTGTTACGGAAGCTTTGAAAGAAGAATACAATCAGGCCGACAGAGAGTTAAAATCGCAGCTGGCATTGGCAGATGATAAAATAAAAATCACGTTAGAAAACTATGCCGAAGCGCCAATTCAGGTTAATGCTGCGCAAAAAGCGTATCTGCAAAAATCGACTTTGTACAAAAATGGTTTGACCGATCTGACCGATTTAACACAAACCATGTTTACGCTGAACCGTGCCGAAATTGATCGTGACATTATCAACAATAATGTGTGGCAATCCTATTTGCTAAAAGTAGCGGCCACGGGCAATTTTGACTTATTTACAAATGAATTTTAATTATAGATCCTAATGAATTTAATACGTTTTGCACTCCGCAAACCCATCTCGATATTAGTATTAGTTGCGGGTTTATTTTTCTTCGGAATTGGCGCCATCAAGGACATTAAGGTAGATATTCTTCCGAAAATGAATTTGCCGGTAATCTACATCGCACATCCTTTTGGAGGTTATACTCCTGATCAGATGGAGGCTTATTTTGCCAAAAATTACGTGAATATTTTACCTTTTTCCAATGGTATAAAATCGGTGGAAACCAAGAATATTCAAGGGTTAATGATTATGAAATTAACCTATTACGAAAACACAAATATGGCTCAGGCTGCTGCCGAATTAAGTGCCTTATCGAACAGAATTCAGGCGGCATTTCCTCCAGGGACACAACCGCCGTTTATCATTCGTTTTGATGCTTCTTCTTTGCCAATCGGGCAATTGGTTTTGAGCAGTAAAATACGTTCTAATAATGAATTACAAGATTTGGCTAACGTCTATGTTCGTGCTTCCTTTACATCAATTCCAGGTTTATTATCGCCGGCTCCTTTTGGCGGAAGCCCAAGAACAGTCGAGGTTAACGTAAATCCAGATTTACTGCGTTCGCACAATATGACACCAGACCAAGTTGTTGAAGCCATTCGTGTAAACAACCAAACAGCTCCTTCTGGAAATGTTAGAATTGGAAATATCAATTATCTTACTCCTACTAACAATACCATTAGAGATATTAAGGATTTTGAGGAAATTCCGTTGTTTAAAGGTGGTGTTCAAAACTTAAAATTAGGTGATGTTGCTACTGTAAAAGATGGTGCCGATGTTACCAATGGATATGCTTTGGTAAACGGAAAACGTTCCGTTTATATCAGTATTGCCAAAGCGGGAGATGCTTCGACTTGGGATGTAGTTCAGAAATTAAAATCTGAACTTCCTAAAATCCAAAGTACGCTGCCCGAAGATGTAAAATTATCATACGAATTTGACCAATCGGTTTATGTAATCAATTCTGTTAAAAGTTTAATTACTGAGGGAATTATTGGTGCAGTTTTGACTGGTTTAATGGTTTTACTTTTCCTTGGAGACAAACGTGCGGCTTTGATTGTAATTCTTACGATTCCGATTTCAATTATTTCGGGAGTATTGTTTTTGAAATTATTCGGACAAACTATCAACTTAATGTCGTTAAGCGGATTGGCTTTGGCAATTGGAATTTTGGTGGATGAAAGTACCGTAACGATCGAAAATATTCACCAGCATCTCGATATGGGAAAACCCAAGGCACTCGCTATTTGGGATGCCTGTAAAGAAATTGCGTTACCAAAATTATTAATTCTGCTGTGTATTCTTGCCGTATTTGCACCTGCATTTACGATGGTAGGAATTCCGGGAGCGTTGTTTTTGCCTTTGGCATTAGCGATTGGGTTTTCGATGGTCATTTCATTTTTGCTTTCGCAGACATTTGTACCAGTCATGGCAAACTGGTTGATGAAAGACCATCCAAAACACGAACACGCACCGAATATTACGGATGATGAAGCCGAATTTAACGACTGTGGATTAACGCCAGAATCAGAGAAAGAGTTAATCACTCAGAAAAAACATATGGTTGAAAGAGACGACTTTAATTCTGATGGAAAACTAAGTGGTTTCGAACGATTCCGAATTCGATTTATGAAAACCTTAGATCGTTTGTTTCCTTTCAAAAAAGCAGCAGGTCTGACGTATCTAATTGGAATTACACTTTTGGCTGTAGTCTTTCTTACAACCATCGGAAAAGATGTTTTTCCTAAAGTAAATTCAAGTCAGTTTCAGCTGAGAATGCGCGCTCCTGATGGAACCCGTATCGAACGTACTGAAGAAAAAGCCATTTTGGTATTGAAAGAATTACAGAAAATGGTTGGCAAAGAACACATCGGAATTTCTTCTGTATATGTAGGTTCGCATCCGTCATTGTTCTCTATCAATCCTATTTATTTGTTCATGGCAGGTTCTCATGAAGCTGTTTTTCAGGTGAGTTTGAAAGATTATGAAGCCAATATGGATGATTTTAAAGATGACCTTAGAGCGAGAATTAAAAAGATTCTTCCTGATGTAAAAATTTCTTTTGAACCTATTGAATTGACCGATAAAGTTTTGAGTCAGGGCTCACCTACTCCAATTGAAATTCGAATTGCAGGAAAAGACAAGAAACGAAATGAATTGTATGCCAATCAGCTTGTAGAAAAACTGAATAAATTCTCTTATTTCAGAGATGTTCAGATCGGACAGCCAATTCATTATCCAGCCATGAATATTGATATTGACCGTACTCGTGCTGCTGAACTAGGTGTCGATATGAATGATATTTCGCGTTCATTAATTGCTTCAACCTCATCATCGAGATATACGGAGAAAAATACCTGGATTGATGAAAAATCAGGTTTATCTGTGAATGTTCAGGTTCAGGTGCCTTTGAATCAAATGAAAAGCAAAACGGATATCGGTGAAATTCCGGTATTAAAGAATTCACTTCGTCCGGTTTTAAGCGATGTCGCAAAAATTACACCTGGATATGTAAGTGGTGAAAATGATAATTTAGGGGCAATGCCATACATTACGGTTACTGCAAACATCCATGAAACCGACTTGGGGACGGCAACAAAAGATGTAGCAACGACGATAAGTTCTTTAGGCGAATTACCGCGGGGGTTATTCATTTCGCCTATTGGAATGAGTACTGTATTGAGCGAAACATTAAGCAGTTTACAAGTTGGATTGTTAGTTGCCATCTTTGTAATCTTCTTAATGTTGGCCGCTAATTTCCAATCATTCAAAGTTTCGTTAGTGATTTTAACGACAGTTCCAGCAGTAGTTTTAGGTTCTTTATTGATGCTTACGATTACAGGTTCTACCTTAAATTTACAATCGTATATGGGAATCATTATGTCGGTTGGGGTTTCGATAGCTAATGCCGTTTTATTGGTTACCAATGCCGAGCAATTACGAAAAATAAATGGCAACGCATTAGAATCAGCTCGTGAAGCAGCAGCCTTACGTCTTCGTCCGATTATCATGACTTCGGTTGCGATGATTGCGGGAATGTTACCAATGGCAATTGGTCACGGAGAAGGCGGCGATCAGGTTTCACCATTAGGAAGAGCAGTAATCGGGGGATTATTATTCTCGACTTTTGCGGTGTTGTTAATCTTGCCTCTGATTTTTGCTTGGGCACAAGAACATACCACAACACAATCTGTTTCTTTAGATCCAGAAGACGAAGAAAGCATCCATTATATCTCATCATTAAATCCAAAAAATGAAAAATAATAAAATTATACAATCGACCGCGCTATTATTTGCAGCCTTGCTATTTCTAAATAGCTGTAATTCTAAAAAGGAAGAAGCACCTACGGCGGAACTTGAACCTAAAACAGAGACTTTTCTTTTAGCCAAAGAAAAACTAACGACCGAATTGCGTTTGCCAGCTGAATTAACTGGTTTTCAACAAGTGGATTTATATGCCAAAGTAAGCAGTTTTGTCAAAGTTTTAAAAGTTGATATTGGAACCGAAGTAAAAAAAGGACAACTTTTGATTGTTTTGGAAGCTCCCGAGATAAGTTCACAATTGGCTGCTGCCGAATCGAGATTAAAATCGATGGAAGCGATTTATCAAACTAGCAAAAGTACCTACAACCGTTTGTACGAAACGAGCAAAGTAGAAGGAACGATTTCTAAAAACGATTTGGAAATGGCAAGCGGAAAGAAAAACTCTGATTATGCTCAATACCAAGCGGCAATTGCAGCGCACAAAGAAGTTTCGATTATGAGAGGATATTTGGAGATTCGCGCTCCTTTTGATGGCGTTGTTGCGGCTCGAAATGTCAATTTAGGAACGTTTGTTGGCCCAACATCTAGTGCACCTTTAGTTACGATTCAGCAACAGGATAAATTGCGTTTGGCGGTTTCTATTCCAGAGCTGTACACGGGGTATTTACACAAAGGGGACGAAATGAGTTTTAATGTAAAATCATTGCCTGATACTTTCAAAGCTACGATTCAGAGAATGTCTGGTGCTTTGGATTTGAAACTGCGTTCGGAACGTGTAGAAATGGATGTTCACAACACTAAAGGAAATTTATTGCCTGGAATGGTTGCCGAAGTGATTTTACCGCTTAACGCGAAAGACAGCACTTATGTAATCACAAAAACAGCGTTGGTAGAATCTGCCGAAGGCACTTTTGTTATTAAAGTCGTGAACCATAAAGCAACCCGAGTTGAAGTTAAAAAAGGAAGAGAAATCGAGAATAAAATCGAAATATTCGGTGATTTGAATCTGAATGATAAATTGGTAAAAATTGCCAGCGAAGAAATTAAAGAAGGTGATGTTATAAAAGAATAGGTTTAGTTATTTAATTTGGGGTGAAAGTGCTGTAAGACTTAGGTTTTATGGCACTTTTTTATATTTTATTTTTCAGATTACTTATGCCACGTTATTTATTGTCTACTGATGAATTTGTAATTAAATTTGTATATTTTTGAAAAAAGAATAATAGTAAATAAACCTTTGCATATACACCTAAATTTGGGTAGATTATAACAATTATAAACTAGTTATCAGAAATTATTTAAAATGCCCGAAAAAATAATAATAAATACACCTAATAAGTGGAAAACGACCGATCCAAGATTCGTTGCTTTTCTTGATATATTAGGCTTCAAAGACAAAGTTATGAGAAAATCTCATGCTGAAATCTATGAGGAACTTTCTAAAATTTCAAAACTCAAAGAGACAGTTGAAAATAGACTTTCACTTAAAAACAGTGAGCGGTTTTATGATGCAGATGTATATGTCGTGAGCTTTTCAGATTCAATAGTAATTTTCTCAAAAAACGATTCTTTTGAAAATTTTGAGTATTTTTTAGTAGCACTCAGAGGGATATTTGCAAACTCTATTCGGCATAAAATTGCTATGAAGGGTGGTTTTGCACACGGAGAAATTAGTTTAAATAAAACTGAACAAATTTATTTTGGACAACCAATAATCGATGCGTATTTAATTGAAGAAGATGTAAATTATTTGGGCGTCGTTGCTCATTCCTCAATCAATGATTATCTGTATATTAATAAGTCGTCGGCCGACCATTCAATACTCGTACAGAATTTAATTTTCGAAGATAAAATAAGTCTTAAATCTGGAAAAATTATGCATATTAACCTTGATTGGTTTATATTAACTCAAAGAGATTATGATAACTTAAAAGATGAGGAAAAACTTGAAAACATCATAACTCATATCAAATCATTTTATTGTAGTGTCTCTGGAAGTCCTAGAAGATATATAGATAATACAATAGATGTGTTACAAAATGCCCATACAAAAAGTAAAATCAATTTTAAAAGATTAGATTTCAAACAGTTCAAATAATAACTTCTTCTTTCCTTTGAGGAATTTATTACTATTTTAGTAATTTACAAAGTATAAAGTCAGAACTTTGTGCAACATGATACAAAAAATCGTAGAAATAAGACCAAATGAATAGCAAAAAAGAATATATCCAAGGTTCACTTTTTGAGGAAGATTATCTAATAAGAACATTAGGAAATCTAGGGAGTTCTGCTGAAATTGCTTTAACTGAAATTGTAGCTAACGCATGGGATGCAGGTGCAACCGAAGTTGAAATTTTTATTCCTGAAGGGAAAGGTCAAAAAATTGTTATTGAAGACAATGGGATTGGACTTACTAAAGACGAATTTTATTCAAGATGGATGAAGTTAGGTTATAATAGACTAAAACATCAAGGTAAAAAAGTAGAATTTCCAAAAGATATAAATCTTCAAAGATTTGCATATGGAAGAAATGGTGTTGGCAGACATGGAATGCTTTGTTTTAATAATGAATACAATGTAATAACATCTAAAAATGGTGTAGAATCAAATTTCATAGTTACGACAAAAAGTGAAAGCGAACCTTTTCTTATTAAAGAAGAAAACTTTATAAAGACCAAAAAACACGGAACAAGATTAGAAGTAATAGTTGAAAAAAACTTACCTAAAGCTGAAAATATATTAGAAATTATATCAGCAAGATTTCTTCATGATCCAAAATTTATTGTTTCTATAAATAGAAAAACAATCGAACTCGAAGATCATAGTGGCTTAATTTTCACAGAAACTATTAAAGTTAAAAATATTTCATTAAACGTACATTTAATTGATTCTAAAAAAGCAAGAAAATCAACTCTTTATCAAGGCATCGCTTTTTGGCAAGGAGGAAGATTAGTTGGTGAACCATCTTGGATTATAGGAAAATATATGGTTTTAGATGGGAGAACCAAACTTGCAAAAAGATATTCTGTTGTTATTCAATCTGATGATCTAGGAGATTTTATATTAGAAGATTGGACAGGTTTCAAAAGAAATGACATTTTAGATATATTGTTTGAAAAAATTGACATTTGTATTCAATCAATGTTTTCTAAAATAGCCCAAGAAAATATTGAAGAAACAACAAAACAAATAAAACAAGATTATATAAAAGAATATAATGAACTGAGTCCTTTAGCAAAATATGAATTTAATGAAGTAATTCAAAATATTTCAATATCAAATCCAACTGCGAGACAAGAATCAATTGCATTAGCGGTTGAAACAGTAATTAGTTTAGAAAAAACTAGAAGTGGAACACAATTATTACAAAAACTTTCATTGCTAACTTCAGAAGATATTATAGGTTTAAATAAAATTTTAGACAATTGGAGTATAAAAGATGCTTTAACTGTTTTAGATGAAATAGATAAAAGAATAACTGTGATTGAAGCTATTAGAAAATTATCAAATGACAATACTGTGGACGAATTACATGTACTTCATCCTTTAGTGGCGAGTGCACGTTGGATTTTTGGACCAGAATTTGATTCTCCAGAATATTCTTCAAACAGTCAATTACAAACTTCTATTGAAAAAGTTTTTGGAAAAAAAATTGACAAAAACGTATTTAATAACCATAAAAAAAGACCTGATATTGTTGTAATGTCAAACTCTACTTTTTCAATAACAGGAACAGTTGCATTTGATAATGAAAATGGATTATCATCAATCAACAAAATTTTAATTATTGAGTTGAAAAAAGGTGGTTTCAAATTATCAAAAAATGAAAGAAATCAGGCTGTAGATTATGTTGAAGAGTTTATGAATTGTGGAACGTTAATAGAAAATCCATATATTAATGCTTTTGTTGTTGGAGATAGTTTTGATAATAAAATACAGCCTATTCAAAAAGTTGTAAATGCAAATCAAGTAGAAATGGGTAAAGTTCAAATTTGTCTTTTTTCCCAAATTGTAGATTCAGCTGAAAAAAGATTATTTGGTTTAAGAAGTAGATTAAATGAAAGATATTCTGATGTTCCAGGAATGGAATTATTTGAAAAACAACAAAAATTTGCAATCTAGTACATTCATGATCCCCCGCTAGCGCGTGCTTCTAGCTCGTGCCTACAATCAAAATCAATTCACACCTATACGAACTGATGGGTCTTTCACAGCCAGCTGTAAAATTTCAGAGATTAAGAACCATTTTTAACTAACTACTATTCAGTGTAATAATACAACAAAACTTAACAATTATGTAATAGGTCCCCCGCTCTCCGAAGTGTTCCTTTAAATAACAATTGCTTCGCAGAGTCTCATGACTTTGCGCTTTTTTTTAAATGTTCTTAAAAAATGTAAATCTGTCAAAAGTCTCCCGACTTTTACCGTAAATGTTTTAAAAACATTTTTTTTACCAATCATCAAAGTGTTTCTTGAATCACGATTGCAGTCCCCCGCGAGCGCGAGCGTCACGCTCGTGAAAACAAAGTATGAGATCGCTTATCAAATTGGAATGGTTACGAGCGAAACGCTCGCGCCAAAACAGGATATCTTAGTAATACTATCCTGTAAAGATTTTACATTTATTATCGAGTTTCTAATGGAGATTGCTTCGCCAATTCGGATAAATCCTCGTGTCCTCCTTCGTCAGAATTGACAAACTAGATGGTTAGTTGTAATTCAGAAAAACAGCTTTGATTTAACGATCCATGATATCGAAACGTGATAAAATGCCTAAACCTTATTTAACTTGTATCAAGATAATTCATCAAAAACAGGTGTTAAACACCATCAAGGCAGGTACTAAACACCAATAGTATTGGTACTAAGTACCAATAGTAAAGGTATGAAGTACCAATAAAACAGGTGATAATCACCAATAGTATTGGTACTAAGCACCAAAAAGACAGGTACGAAGCACCAACAAAACAGGTACGAAGTACCAATAGTAGAGGTACGAAGCACCAACAAGACAGGTACGAAGTACCAATAGTATTGGTAGAAAACACCAATAAAACTAGTAATTAACTATTCCTAAAAACAAAAAACACCAATCTTAGATTGGTGTTTTATTAAATAAATTCACAACTTAAATGCCTCTTTTAAGCCGTTTAAAAAATCTATTCTGAGATCACAACAGTTTGTGTTATGAATACTGTTGCAGATTTTTTGAATTTAATTTCATAAGTTCCTTTAGTTGTAGGTTTGAATTTGTAAACTACAGTTTTAGGAGCAGGAACTTGTTGTGTACAAACATCAGATGGATATTTTACTTCAACCTGTAAACCTTTAACAGAACCAATAGTTACGTCTGAAAACTTACTAAACACTCCACAGGCAGTCTCAGGTACAAAAGTTACATCATAGCTTAATTCTACATTTACTTTTCCCGTTGCAGGACCTTTTACTTCTGTTACGAAAGCAATTTTTGCAGTTTCTGTAACTGGTGACTCATCATCATCATTATTACATGAAACCAAAGAAGTTAACACAAATAAGGCTACTAAAACTGATTTTAATCTAAAATTTTTCATACTAATATTTATATTGTTTATATAATATGAAGAGGGCAAATAACAAATAAGGTTGCTTTGAAAAAACGTTAATATTTTAACATAAATAGTAAACAACTGATTATCAGTATTTAATTTTTATAAAAAATATCGGATTTTTGAATTTATTTTAAGATTCAATTTTTTTGTCCTATTAAAATGTTGTTGAAGAAGAATAAGGAGGTGCTAAGCTCCAATAAAGCTATTCTATAATTTAAAAGAATTAGTTTTTTGAATAGAAGACAGAAAGTATGATTATTCCAATTTCTTCTAAAAAACTGAACTTCTAGTCTAGCCCCGATGGAAACGGCATCCTTTTTATCCCGATTTTTTTTCGGGATAAAAAGATATAGTGTACAGCGGGACTAAAGGCTTTTTTGAAAACGGATTTTCTGCTCCTAAAAAAAAATATCCAAACACTTTATTGTATTTAGAGATTTTTGGCAGGTAATTATTTCGATCGCTTTCGCAATTGAATACTTTTGATTTTAGCTGTTTGCTTCAGCGTATTCTTCTGTATTGACAGGTTTTAACCAATCTACAAAAACATTGTTTTTGCAATTGGTAATGGCAATGTGTATCATTTCGGTCTCTGCCGAAGCGCCGTGCCAATGTTCTAAATCTTCTGGAATATTTACAACATCGCCTTTGGTTATTACTCGTGCAGGCTTCCCTTTTTCCTGATAAAAACCTTTTCCAGAAGTTACAATCAGCACTTGTCCTTTGGGGTGCGTGTGCCAATTGGTTCTTGCTCCTTTTTCAAAATAAACACTTCCTATCGAGTACTCATTATTCGCATCGCTCCCTAGAAGCGGTGTCAAAAATGCATTTCCTGTAAACCAATCGTTTGATAATTTTTCTCCCTTAGGAAAAATGATGTTTTCTAAATCCATTTTATATTTTTTAATCTATTAATAGTTCGTTTGTTTTTTAACCACATAGAAACATAGATTTAATCAATTTCTAAAGGCATTTCACTTTATTGAAGACAAACATAGCTATGTGATCCGAAGAATTTGGCTATCCAATTCTTTTTTTTCTATGTCTCTATGTGGTTAATTTTTATTTTTTAATAATTGATCCCTCTTTTATTTTTCGATACTGCTTTGTATATGTGCTGGATATCGGTCTCCTTTCACATTGGTTTTTGCAAAAGCTTCATCGATTTCCTGAATATCACTTATGGATAATTCAACAGAAGCACCTCCAATATTTTCGGTCAATCGGTGTGATTTTGTGGTTCCGGGAATAGGAACAATCCACGGTTTTTGTGCCAACAGCCAACCTAATGCAATTTGTGCCGGAGTTGCCTTTTTTTGTGAAGCGATTACCGCTAGTAAATCCACTAATTTTTGATTGGCTTTTCTGTTTTCGTCATTAAAACGAGGCAATGAGTTTCTGAAATCGGTTGAATCAAATTGTGTATTCTCAGTGATAGCACCTGTCAAAAACCCTCTTCCTAACGGACTAAAAGGCACAAAACCAATTCCTAATTCTTCCAGAGTTGGCAGTGTTTTTAATTCTGGTTCTCTCCACCAAATAGAATATTCACTTTGCAAAGCCGTTACGGGTTGTATAGCGTGCGCTCTACGAATAGACTCTACTCCCGCTTCCGAAAGTCCGAAGTGTTTTACTTTTCCCTCTTGAATCAATTCTTTTACAGTACCTGCAACATCTTCTATTGGCACATTTGGATCTACCCGATGTTGATAAAACAAATCAATAACATCTGTTTTTAATCGTCTTAACGATTCTTCAGCAACCGCTCTTATGCGTTCTGGGCGACTGTCCATACCCAAAGTCGAGTTTCCTTCTTTAAATCCGAATTTGGTAGCAATGACAACTTCTTTTCTAAAGGGAGCTAAGGCTTCGCCAACTAATTCTTCGTTTGCTATGCCATACGCTTCGGCTGTATCAAAAAAAGTAACGCCTTGTTCGTGGGCTTCTCTGATTAATTTTATTCCTTGTAATTTATCTGTAGCGGGTCCATAACCAAAACTCAATCCCATACATCCCATTCCCAAAGCAGATACTTCCAGCCCACTGTTTCCTAGTTTACGTGTTTCCATTTTATAGATTTTTAGTATTACAAAATTATAATGATGCAAATTTCCCCCAATAAAAGAGCCCACTTTGTATATGGATTACGGATGTTAGTACCATTATTACTGATTTGAGTCTTTGGACTAACAATCTAATTATATGCACTGTATATTTGTAGTATAAATGTAAAGAAAAGGCGATGAACACTATTCTAAAAATTGACAAAATATCAGAATACAATGCTTTAAAGGGGATCGAAACGATTCATCCTTTGGTTAGTGTTTTTGATAATACTACTAGCAAACAACTTCCGAATAATGTTCGAATGAACTTGGCTTTTTATAGTATTTACTTAAAAGAAGGAGATTGCGGAGAGATAAAATACGGTCGAAATACGTATGATTATGAAGAAGGAACGCTTGTTTTTATTGGACCTGGGCAAGTCATGGAAATAAACAATGATGCTAATTACAAACCGACTGGTTTAGGACTGCTTTTCCATCCTGATTTACTAAAAGGGAGCGAATTGAATAAACGAATGGATACGTATTCTTTCTTTTCTTATGAAATAACCGAAGCTTTGCATTTGTCTGAAAAAGAACGTCAGATTATAAAAGAGTTGTTTGATAAAATTAAATTCGAACTGGAACAAACCATAGACAAGCATAGTAAAGGCATCATTATCAACAGTATTGAATTACTACTGAATTACTGTGTGCGTTTTTATGACAGGCAGTTTATAACGAGGGAAAATTTGAATACTGGTGTTGTATCACGATTTGAGCATTTGCTTAGCGACTATTTTAAGTCTGAAAACCCTAATAATTTGGGACTTCCTTCAGTTAGTTATTTTGCCGATTGTTTGCATCTTTCTGCTAATTATTTTGGTGATTTAATCAAAAAAGAAACTGGAAAAACGGCTCAGGAACACATTCAATTAAAAATAGTTGACCTTGCTAAAGAACGAATTTTTGATGTTGAAAAAACCGTTAGTCAAATTGCTTTTGAATTGGGTTTTAAATATCCGCAACACTTTAACCGAATGTTCAAAAAATCGACTGGATATACACCAAATGAATATCGGTTTTTAAATTAAAAGATCTTTATAAAATCAGTTCAAAACATTAAAAAACAATAAGTTAACTCAATACAGATAAAAGAATTGATTTTTATGTGGTATATTTACGTTAAGTGTTATACAACTCATTATATGGAACATACATCCTCAAAATGTGCTCCGTTTTAATTACAATGATTCTGATAAAATTCACAAAACCTGCCCACCAATTAAGAACAATACTATCTTTAAAAATACACTTTAAAAAACTAATTTAAAATTTTAAATATGGGAACAACGAATGTAAAAGCATACGGTACGGAATCCGCTGATGCTCCTTTGGAACAAATGGGAATACAACGCAGAAGTCTGACTGTAAAAGATATTGAAATTGACATTTTGTATTGTGGTGTTTGCCACTCCGATTTGCACACCGCAAGAAATGATTGGGGTTTCACCACTTATCCAGCCGTACCAGGTCATGAAATTGTTGGAAAAGTGACCAGCATAGGAAGTGAAGTTACCAAACTAAAAGTAGGTGATTTTGCTGCCGTTGGATGTTTAGTAGATTCTTGCCACACTTGCGATAATTGCAAGCAAGATTTAGAGCAATATTGTTCGAATGGTTGGGTCGGAACTTACAATGCTCCTGACAAACATTTGGGCGGGATGACTCTTGGCGGTTATTCAGAAAAAATTGTGGTTGATGAGCACTTCGTTTTAAAAGTGCCTGGCAATCTTGATTTGGCTGCTACAGCACCTTTATTATGTGCAGGAATCACGACTTGGTCTCCTCTTCGCCATTGGAAAGTAGGGAAAGGAAGTAAAGTAGCTGTTGTTGGTCTAGGCGGATTGGGTCACATGGGTATCAAGCTGGCTAAAGGATTAGGTGCCGAAGTAACACTTTTTTCAAGAAGCCCTGGTAAAGAAAAAGATGCTTTCGATTTGGGTGCAGATGCTGTAATTATCTCGACAGATGATAATCAAATGAATTCTGTAAATGGAAAATTTGATTTGATTATAGATACGGTTCCTTACATCCATGATGTGAATCCATATGTTGGGACTTTGAATACGAATGGAACTTTGGTTTTAGTTGGGTATTTAGGACCGTTAGATCCATTTTTGAACACTGTTCCGATGATTATGGGAAGAAAATCAGTAGCAGGATCTTTGATTGGTGGTATTGCCGAAACTCAGGAAATGCTTGACTTTTGTGGTGAACACAATATTGTTTCGGAAATTGAATTAATCAAAATGCAGGACATTAATGAAGCGTATGAAAGAATGCTGAAAAGTGATGTTCGCTACCGTTTTGTAATTGATATGGCTTCGCTTAAAGGATAAAAAAATTGCTAAGATTTAAAGCTAAATAAGAATTTTTAATTTTTTACTAAAAAAGCAACCTTGAAAATAATTGATTTTCAGGGTTGCTTTTTTATATTACTATTTTAAATACAATGTCAAGAATTCCAAACTAGTATGTACTTCCATTCAATAATTTAAAACTTATATGTAAAAATATTACAAACAAAATCAGTATCTATTGTAACATTTTTTCTTTAATTTAATACTAATTCTTTACTAAATCTATTGTACATGAAAATAATTACCAAAATTACCCTTTTTTCAATAATTACATTAAGCATAGCTAGTTGTAATAAAAAAGACACTGCATTTGTTGACCCATTACTTACCAATAGGGATACAACTGTCAATCCATCAGATGATTTTTTTAATTACGCTAATGGAGGTTGGTTCAAAAAGAATCCTATACCTTCTTCTGAAAAAAGTAATGGAATTGTCAGAATAATTCAGGATACGATTAATAATCAAATTAAAACTATCTGCCTAAAATCTGCCGAATCTAATGCTGACAAAGGGAGTAATAAACAAAAAATTGGTGATTTCTATGCTTCAGGAATGGATTCAATCACTATTGATAAACTTGGAATTACACCTCTTAAAAATGAAATTTCTAAGATTGACAATATAAAAGACGTATCAAGTTTATTGCAAACAATTGCTTATTTTCAAACTACTGGTACAACACCTGCCTTTAGTTTTGGTGTAAGTCAAGATGACAAAATAAGTTCAAAAAATGCTTTGTTTATTAATCAAGGTGGATTAGGACTAGGACAGCGTAGTTATTATTTTGATACTGATGCTGAAACCAAAAATATTAGAAAGGAATATGTAAAACATATTGCTAAAATATTTGAATTATGTGGAGAAAATAAAAATATTTCTTCTGAAAATGCTACAATCGTAATGAAATTGGAAACTGAATTAGCAAAGAATTCCAGAAAACTGGAAGATCTTCGGGATCCAAATAAGAACTATAATAAAATGTCAGTTACCCAACTGAATAAACTTACTCCAGACATTGATTGGAAAATAATGTTTACCAATTTAAATATTAAAAATGCCGATACTGTAATTGTTGGTCAACCGGAATTTTATAAAGGATTAAATGCTGCACTAAAAAGTTACACAATTGACGAATGGAAAACGTATCTAAAATGGGATTTATTCAATTCGTATGCAGCTTATTTGAATAAAGATATTGAGCGTCAAAATTTCTATTTCTTTAGCACTGTGATGAATGGAATTAAAAAACAAAAACCACGCTGGAAAAGAATCGTAAGACAAACAGACGAAGGATTAGGTGAATTAATTGGACAAGTATATATCGATGAATATTTGCCAAAAGGTACCAAAGAAAAACTTCTTGAAATAGGAAATAATGTCCGCGATGTGTATGCAGAACGTATCAAAAAGTTAGATTGGATGAGTGAAACCACAAAGGGAAAAGCTCTAAATAAATTAAATAAAATAGTAATGAAGGTTGGATATCCTGACAAGTGGAAGGATTTAAGTTCGATTATTATCGATAAAACAGCATATATCAACAATATAAAATCTGTTAATCGATGGAATTATACTTATATGATTAATAAGTTTGGGAAACCTGTTGATAGAACAGAATGGCTTTTATATCCTCAAACGTATAATGCTTATTACAACCCTGTCAATAACGAAATTTGTGTACCTGCTTGCAATATTATAGTCCCAGGTTTTGAAGGAAGAATGCCGGATGATGCTATTCTTTATGGAATCATTGGTGGTTCAACATTCGGACATGAAATTACTCATGGATTTGACGACATAGGAAGCCAATATGATGATAAAGGAAACTTAAACAATTGGTGGACAAAGGAAGATTATACCAAGTTCAAAGCCAAAACCAAATTAATTGTAGAGCAATTTAATAAATTTGAAATTGAAGGCGGCAAACATGTTAACGGAGATTCAAATCAAGGAGAAAATATTGCCGATTTAGGTGGTGTTATTATGGGTTTTGAAGCATTTAAAAAAACGAAACAATACAAAACCAAAGAGATTGTTAGTGGTCTGACACCTGAAAAACGTTATTTTTTGGCTTATGGATATGCTTGGATGGTAAATGCAACTAAGGAATCTTTATCACAACAAATAATGACAGACGTACATTCACCTCCACAATTTAGAGTTAATGGACCATTAGCAAATACACCAGAATTCTACAAAGCATTTAACATCAAAGAAGGAAGCAAAATGTGGCAACCAAAGACTTTAAGAGTTCAGATTTGGTAAAAAAACTAAATTTAACAACCAAACCATTTAATTAAATTGGAATCACATTAAAAATATGAAATTCTAATTTTATTAAAAGCTATAAATAGATTTTATTCACAAAAAAACCGTTACTCCTTACATGATAAGTAGTAGCGGTTTTTTCTTAAAAAAATATTTTCAGGTACTAATTCAAAACTATTTTTTCTAATTCTTATATATGATTTATTATCTATTTAAATTTCAAAGGGATACCGGAATTATGGCTTTTGCTAACACAAAAAATAAAATCTGATATTTCGTGCAAAATTACATTATCATCAAACAAAAAACAATATACTACATCATATTTGTCAAATATTCAATTAAAACACATTTAAATAAATTATAAATCAAAACTTTTAACGAACTAACATCTATAAATACATCATTATCGAAAGAAACTAATGTTATTATTTTATTGATTACAGCTAAATTTGTTGTATTTTTTCATAAATCACATACTTCAATTCCGTAAAAACTCTTTAGTGTGGCTATCTAAAATTATTTTTCATCTACTAGTACATGCAAATAAAAAAAAACCGCTGCTACTTAAATTAATAAGTCGTAACGGTTTTCTTTAAAAAAAAATTATTCGGTTACTAATTCAAAATTATTTTTTTTCTAATTCTCGTATATAGTTGACCAACTTCCATCGTTGATCATCTGTTAAAATTTCAAAGTAAGTAGCCATAGGTGCATTGCCATTGGTTATTTTCCAAAAAATAGCACCATCTGTTTGATTCTTTACATTCAGAGCAGTAAAATTAGCAGGATGTGGCTGCAGTGTACGCCCCGCTTCCCCGTTTCCTTGTCCTTTTACACCGTGACACAGCACACACATCTGATTGAATATTTCTCCCCCTCCATCTGTTGCCTTTTGATTTCCTACAAATGGATTTTGTAATGAATTAGAATATTCAGGAGCATACCAGCTTATTTCCTGAGCTATACTCTTTGTTCCTGTTGTAATTAGTAAAGTTAATAGTGCTAAAAATTTAAAATTTGCTTTCATGATCTGTGCTATTAAATTATACATCAAATTTAAGAAAACGTTATAGCACTAAAACTGATATTTATCATGAAAACGAACAAACTTTGAATAAAAACCAAAATAAAATACAAAAATTAGTAAATATCAAATAAAAAGCAATTTTATTGATTATTCCATATATTATTTAACAGAGTAGCATCCATAAATATACCATTATCAACAGAAATCGATTTTATTATTTTATCAACTTTAAAAGAAATCACAGTACTTTTTTGATTCGTTTCCCAAATGGATGGTTTTTGGTGTAGAACCGCTTTTGAATCATCTTTGTAAACGACAACAACATCAAAAGGAATCGCAAAACCTCCTACATTTTTAATCGAAATAGTGCCTTTGGATTGTTCTACTTTATCAATAGCCAAATCAATATAATTATTCGTGAAAAACCAATTATTGAAAAACCAATTTAAATTTTTGCCTGAACTGCTATTCATACAATTAAAAAAGTCCCACGGGATAGGATGTTTTCCGTTCCAGGTATCCATATAAAAATGAAGTGATTTTTTGAATTGATCATCTCCAAGTAAATCCTTCAAAGCAATATAAGATAGGGAAGCTTTTCCATAAGAGTTATTACCATAACCCGCATCTGAAACCTGCGTCGACATTGAAATTATCGGTTGATCTTCTTCGGTTGAAGCGTCATTAATGTAATGCTCAACCCTGAATTCTTTATAAAATTTATCAGCAGCTTCTTTTCCGTGTTCGGCTATACCAATAAGATATTCAAAAGTAGTAGCCCAACCTTCGTCCATAAAAGCATATCTAGTTTCATTTATCCCCATATAAAAAGGAAAATAAGTATGAGCAATTTCATGATCTTGTACCAATTGAGCAAAAACCGGATCTCCCATTTGAGAATCATTAACCATCATAGGATACTCCATATCTGCAAATCCCTGAAAAGCGGTCATTTTTGAAAATGGGTATGGAACTCCTGGCCAATTGTTAGAAAACCATGCCAATGCATAATTATTGTTTTTAACAGAGTTGATAAAATCTGTTCCTTTTACATCATAAGCAGCTTGTGTACTGGTGCGACGTTTGGTTTTCGAATCTACGATCACACTACCTGCATCCCACAAATAATGATTACTTAAACCAAAACACACATCGGTAATATTATTTGCTTGAAATTTCCAAGTATTCCAATCATTTTGAAGGGTAACTCGTCCTTCTTTCATTTCCTGCTCATTAGCAATATGCGTAATATCATCTGAAGTATACGATTTCTTTAAACGAGCCGAAAACTCAGGATTTAAAACGGCATCAGGATTTAACAAATCACCTGTTCCGTACACTACATAATTCTTAGGAGCCTTAACCGAATAAACATAGTCATTAAAGTCATTATAAAACTCTTGACGATCCGTGTGAGGCAATCTGTCCCATTTATTATAATCATCGAATACAGATACTCTAGGATAGCTATATGCTACATAAAAAGTCGATTCATCTATTTGTCCTTCTCTTCCGCTCTCTTTAGATAATGGATAATTCCACTCAATTTCTAAAGTAGCCTTAGATTTAGGAAGTATTGGGCTTTTCATTTTCACATTCCCAACTGTACCCCATTTTCTGGCATCTTCATTATAAACAATTCCGTTTATTTTGAGAGAAGTAATTGTTAATCCATCAGATAAAAAATCTGTACTAACCGTCCCACTCCTTGGTGAAGAGGGTTTATGCAAATTATTAACAAAACGGATTACCATATTTTTCAAAGTATCATTACTATTGTTTTCATAAACAATAGTTTCGATTCCACTAACTGTTTTGTTGGTAGGATTTACGGTAATATCCATTGTATATGCACCGTGGTTTTGCCAATACTTTTTACCTGGTTTGCCATCCATTGAACGGGTTTCTTTGGTATAAGCCTCTTTTATATTTCTTGGCATATAAAGCTCTTGTGCAAAACTACTTTGAGCAAGAAAAAAAAGAGCAACTGATACCTGTGTAAGGAAGTTTTTTATCATGCTGATTTTATTTTTTGATAATTACTGGTTAATAATAACAAGTAAGTCTAAAAATAAAGTTTTTTGTAACAAAATAAATATACTTTTTTCATGGAAAAAGCCAAATACAACCTTTCAAATATTATTTAAAATACTGAATTTTAAATAATTATAAATTATAAAAAGCCTTTATCAAATAGCTACATAATAAATACAAAATGGCACTTATTAATGCAATAGCAATAAAAAGAGAGATGCTATTAACAATTATATTAGGAATGAATTTTAATTTGGGATGCACATAATAAGGCTCGCGATGTAAATACCCGTGGAAATTTTTGGCGACTATTTTTGCTTTCTTTTTGATACTAATAAATATTTTGAAGTAAAACTTGTCACAGATTAAATTCCTTTAATCATTCTAATCAGTAGTTATTATTATTTTTAGAAATAAACTAAAAAACTACTCTAACAAAGATAAGGAATTTAGCAGCACAACACCAGTACATTACTAAAAAACAACCCATTAAACCACTCTACAGCTTCATCGATTCATCATCGCTAGGATTAAACAAAAATAGCATAGGTAGGTATAATACCTTTATTTGTCACAAAATCATAAAAGATAAAATAAATTCAATACTGTATTAATACAAAAAAGAGGCTATCTAAAACTAGATCGCCTCTTTTAAAAAAGTTCAAAAAATGATTATAGAATATAATCGGTATTGATGAAATTTGATTCTTTACTGTTTAACAATTCTTGTACTATTTCATTGTTATAGGCATTGTCTTTTGAAGCAACAAAAGTTCTGATTGAGAATGAACGCAAAGCATCATGAATACTCAATGTTCCAAAAGCAGAATCTTTTCTTCCTGTGAAAGGGAAAACATCTGGTCCTCTCTGGCAAGAACTGTTCAAGTTTACTCTACAAACCAAGTTTACCAAAGTATCGATAAGTGGAGCGAGAGTTTTGATGTTTTTACCAAACAAACTTACTTGTTGTCCATAATTTGACTCAGCCATATCATTCAATGGCTCTTGAATATCTTTGAAAGTCAACACTGGTACTACTGGACCAAATTGTTCTTCCTGATACACACGCATGTCTTTTTTTACTGGATATAAAACCGCAGGAAATATAAAATTATCGCTATGCTCTCCTCCTTTAGCATTAATCACTTTTGCTCCTTTACTGGTAGCATCGTCAATTAATTCCTGAATATACCCTGGCTTTTCTGCCTCTGGAAGTGGTGTTAATGAAACTCCTTTTTCCCATGGATTACCGAATACTAAAGAATCAACTTTGGCTGCAAAACGTTTATTAAACTCTTCGGCAATTGATTCATGCACATATAAAAGTTTCAAAGCAGTACAACGTTGCCCATTAAAAGACAAAGTTCCTGCTATACATTCTTGAATAGCCAAATCCAAATCAGCATCTGGTAATATAATTGCTGGATTTTTAGCTTCTAATCCTAATACCAAACGCAATCTGTTTTTGTTTGGGTGCTGATCTTGTAAAGCAATAGCTGATTTACTGTTTCCAATCAAAGCCAAAATATCTACTTTACCTGATTTCATTATTGGTGAAGCAATCTCGCGACCTCTACCATAAACAATGCTAATTACTCCTTTTGGAAAACTGCTTCTAAAAGCTTCCAATAATGGCGAAATTAATAATACACCATGTTTAGCAGGCTTGAAAATCACTGGGTTACCCATAATCAAAGCTGGAATAAGCAATGTAAAGGTTTCGTTCAATGGATAATTATAAGGTCCAAGACACAATACAACTCCAATTGGTCCCCTACGTACCATGGCATTAATTCCTTGTACTTTAGAAAAATGTGCGCTACGGCCATGTAGTTCTTTATAACTTTCGATAGTATCTTCAATGTATTCTACCGTTCTGTCAAATTCTTTTTCAGAATCGCCTAATGTCTTACCGATTTCCCACATCAAAAGTTTCACTACTTCGGTACGGGTTTCTTTCATTTTAACAACAAACTTTTCCATGCATTTGATACGATCAACAACTTTCATTGTTGGCCATAATCCTTGTCCATTATTAAAGGCTGCTTTAGCAGATTCTGCTACCTCTAGTGCCTCTGCTTCTCCCATAAATGGAATAGAACCTAATAAAGTTGGTTCATATTTTTCAGTTGAAGAAATAGTTGAATATACTGGTGTTGTTTTTCCTGTCCATTTTTTTAATTCGCCGTTTACCAAATAAGTGTCTTGGTTAAGCAAAGATGTAATTTGAAATTCTTGAGGTATTGTATTCATTCTTGGTTATTTTGGTTATTTCTATTAAATTTTAAAAAGAGGCGTTGGCCTCTTTTTTGTGATGTTAAACTATATCACCTTCCCATTCTATAATTCCACCGAGTAAGTTATAGGCATTGTCTATACCCAGCTCGTTCATAATTTCACATGCTTTTGCACTTCTCATTCCAGAGCGGCAATACACATAATAATTTTTACTTTTATCTAATGCAGCAATAGTATCAACAAACTCCTGACCTTTATGAATATCAATATTAATAGAACCTTCTATTATGCCTTGATCGCATTCATCTTCGGTTCTTACATCTAACAGGACTGCATTCTCATCGGCTTCCATTTGAGAAACCCATTCTTCTTGTGTCAAATTCATAATATATATTTTTTCGTAAAAATACGAGATTTTCCTCAAACAATACACCCCTTTTTTGTGAATTATACAATAATTTAAAGAAAACGTTTTCGTAATATCGAATATATTTCAACATCATATCAGACGTCATTTCAATTATAAATAAGTTCTATTTTTAGTATTTTTACACTCCTGAATTCCAATTAATTTCTAAATAAAAAACAAAATGCCAGAGCTATTAAAAAAAACATTTCCTTCCTTTTCAAATGAATTGATACAAGACATCAAAGCAAATGAAATAATAAAAAATATTAGTGCAGGAGAAGTGATCATGCGCACTGGACAATATATTAAAAACACCATACTATTAGTAAAAGGAACAATCAAAGTCTATCGTGAAGACAGTGATGGTGGCGAATTTTTCATGTATTACTTACAACCTGGACAAGCCTGTGCCTTATCTATGGTTTGCGCCATCAAGAATGAAAAAAGCCAAATCATGGCAAAAGTAGTTGAAGATGCTGAGATAATCATGCTTCCATTAGCAATGATGGACAAATGGATGATGGAACATCGCAGTTGGTACGAATTTGTTGTAGGCTCGTATCGCAATCGCTTAGAAGAAGTACTAGAGGTAATTGACAGTATTGCTTTTAGAGCAATGGATGAGCGGTTGGAATTTTATCTAAAACGCCAAGTTGAAGCTTGTGGCTGCAAAGAATTAAAACTATCACATCAAGAAATCGGATCTGATTTGAATACTTCCAGAGAAGTTATATCGAGGCTACTCAAAAAAATGGAACAGCGAGGTTTGGTCGTTTTGCACCGCAATCAGATTGAAATTCTATAGTTAATCGTATTCGGCTAACAGTAGGCAAATTTTAGCTTTCAGACAAACCTAAACCAATGTGACAAAAGTTACATCTATATAAAAAAACACTTCGCATCTTTGTCTGAAATATAAAAACAGGACATGGAATATTTTGGTTACTTGGCTTCGGTCATAATAGGACTCTCTTTAGGGTTAATCGGCGGTGGAGGATCTATTTTAACCATTCCTATATTGGTCTATTTATTCAAAATTGATCCAAAACTGGCGACTAGTTATTCCTTATTCATAGTAGGAGTCACAGCTTTATCAGGATGTTTTAGCCATTATCGAATGGGAAACCTCAAAATCAAATCGGCATTATATTTTGCCATTCCTTCCGTATTTTCAATTTTGATTATTCGAGAAGTAATTTTTTTGAAGATTCCTAATTTGCTTTTTACCATAAATGATTTTCAAGTCACCAAGAACTTTCTAATCATGATCATTTTTGCAATCCTGATGGTATCGGCATCTATTTCTATGATTGGTAAAACCAAAACTCAAATACACGCTATTAGTACTAATTATTGGCAACTAGCAGTAATTGGAGCTGTGATTGGAACTATATCAGGTTTTCTAGGTGCAGGTGGTGGATTTTTAATCATTCCTGCTCTTTTGTTTTTTGCCAAATTACCAATGAAACAAGCTGTTGGCACTTCATTATTAATCATTTTTATTAATTCTGCTATTGGTTTTGCAGGTGATTTATATATTGGTGCACCAATAGATTATATCTTTTTACTGAGTATTTCAAGTATGGCTTTCATAGGAATGTTTATTGGCACTCACCTATCCAAAAAAATAGATAGCAACAAACTCAAGCCAATTTTTGGATGGTTTGTTTTGATAATGGGTATTTACATTATCATTAAAGAAATTTTCATCTAACAAAGTAATTTTTATCACATATAGTATCATAAAACAGGAGTAACTTTGTAACTCTTTTTAAAATTAAAATCATGCAAATAGAACAAATATATACAGGATGTTTAGCGCAAGGAGCCTATTATATCACTTCCAATGGTGAAGCTGCTATAATAGATCCGCTAAGAGAAACACAACCTTATCTAGACAGAATTACCCGCGATGGAGTGAAACTGAAATATATTTTTGAAACTCATTTTCATGCTGATTTTGTTTCTGGTCATCTTGATTTAAGCAAAGAAACAGGTGCTCCAATCGTTTATGGTCCAACTGCAAAACCCGAGTTTGAATCCATTATTGCAACCGATAATCAATTATTTGAAATAGGAAATATCAAAATAAAAGTATTGCATACACCCGGCCATACTATGGAAAGCTCAACCTATTTGTTAATTGATGAAAATAAAAAAGACCATGCTATTTTCTCTGGTGACACCCTGTTTATTGGTGACGTGGGAAGACCAGACCTTGCTCAAAAAGCAGCTTCAATGACTCAGGAACAACTGGCAGGATTACTTTTCCATTCGTTAAGAAACAAAGTTATGACCTTGTCCGATGATGTTATTGTATATCCAGCACACGGCGCGGGCAGTGCTTGTGGTAAAAACATGAGCAAAGAAACAGTTTCGACCATCGGAAATCAAAAAGCTACTAATTATGCATTGAGAGCCAACATGACCGAAACCGAATTCATAACCGAAGTAACCGATGGCTTACTTCCTCCTCCAGCTTATTTTGGAATGAATGTAGCCATGAATAAAAAAGGATATGACAGTTTTCAGGAAGTTTTAAAACATGGGATGAATGCTTTATCAGTAACAAAATTTGAATCAACTGCTGATGAAACTGGAGCTTTAATTCTAGATACCCGAAAAAACGGTGATTTTGCCAAAGGCTTCATTCCACAATCCATAAACATAGGAATCGATGGGGATTTTGCTCCTTGGGTTGGTGCTTTAATTGCCAATGTAAAACAACCAATTCTTTTAATTACCGAACTGGGGCGTGAAGAAGAAACTGTAACCCGCTTAAGTCGTGTAGGTTTTGACAACTTAGTAGGTCATTTAGAAGGTGGTTTTAATGCTTGGAAAAATGCTAAAAAAGAAATTGACATCGTAAATAGAATTACAGCCGAGGAATTCCAAAAACAAGTAAAAATTGGCGAAAGCAAAATCATCGACATTCGTAAAGAAACAGAGTACAGTGCCGAACACGTAGCCGAAGCCTACAGTAAACCACTGGCAAACATCAACGATTGGATGAAAGACATTGATCCAAACGAGCCATTTTTCATACATTGTGCAGGTGGATATCGTAGTATGATCGCCGCATCTATTTTGCAAGCAAGAGGGTTTCGAAATTTCAGCGAAATTGAAGGCGGATTTAATGCTATTACAAAAACTAATGTTCCCAGAACTGATTTTGTGTGCCAAAGTAAAATTTAAATAGTCAGGGCGTGCCACCATCCCAATAAAAGGGCAACTAATCTTTGCGAGTATTTGCCCTTTTATTGAGATGCTGTCGTACTATCCGCGCTACTTCGGTAGCTAGCTCCTATCACTCACGCAAGTACCTAAGAAGCAATACTATTTCAGTAAACTTAGTTGTTAAAATATAAACACTTTCAAAAGAAAAAATAAGTATGGACAATTTAAAATGTTGCGTAGTAGCTTGTGATAATCCTTTGGATCAAACCTATTGGGACAATCAATATAAAGCCAATACAACAGGTTGGGATCTTGGAACAGTATCACTGCCTATAAAAAGTTATATCGATACTTTAAAAGATAAAAACACTCGAATTTTAATTCCCGGTTGTGGAAACACCTATGAAGCAGTGTATCTTTTAGAACAAGGTTTTACAAATGTTACCGTTATTGATATTGCCCCTACATTGGTTCAAAATCTAAAAACCAAATTCAAAGATAATCCTAACATCAATATTCTATTAGGAGATTTTTTTGAACATAAAGGCGAATATGATTTGATCCTCGAACAAACTTTTTTCTGTGCTTTGCCTCCCACAATGCGCCAAAAATACGTTTGGAAAATGCATCAGCTATTAGCTAAAGAAGGAAAAATTGCCGGATTATTATTCAACCGAACATTCGAAACAAATCCTCCATTTGGTGGAAGCCGAGAAGAATATGAAATGCTTTTCAAGGCAGCTTTCGACTTTTTAAAAATAGAAGTATCTCAAAATTCAGTAACACCAAGAGCTGGAACCGAATTATGGATAGAAATACAAAAAAACAATACAGTTATTGTAAATTTATATTCATTTGAAGGCATCACTTGTAATGGATGTAGCAATGCAGTTTCCGAAAAGTTTACTGCAATTGATGGCGTTTTGAATGTAAATATGAGTACAAATTTTGCTGAAATATTAATAATAAGTAATTTTGAAATTAATTTGAAAACTTTTCAAAAAGAAATTAGCTACGATCCCAAATATAAAATTGAAAATCCCATTTTATAAACCTACAAAATGAAAGAATTACTATTTAGCAACTGGAATGCCATGCGGGTTTTTCGTTTAGCTTTTGCCATATTCTTATTCGCTCAAGCCTACAATACACACGAATGGTTTTTTATTGTCTTCGGATTATTTTTCTTTATTCAAGCTATATTTAATTCAGGCTGTGGGCCTAATGGCTGCACCGTCCCTAAAAACAAATACTCCAAAAAATGAGTGCTTTCAACAACATTATTCAATCAGAGAAACCTGTTTTGGTTGATTTTTTTGCCACTTGGTGTGGTCCTTGTCAAACATTGGCTCCTATTTTAAAAGAAGTAAAAGATAATTTGGGAGAACAAATTTCAATCATCAAAATTGATGTCGACAAAAATCAACAAATAGCTTCTCAATATCAAGTTCGTGGAGTCCCAACAATGATTCTCTTCCAAAACGGAAAACAATTATGGAGACAATCGGGTGTTCTAAGTAGCTCTGATTTAATTAAAATAATTAAAGAAAAGCACAGTTTTTAATCAAAAAAAAGATATTCATTTTTAATTATGAATGTTGCTATTATTGAGCTCAATATATTCCCAACATTACGTTATAAAAAAGTTAATTAATAATCCTTATTCAAAAAAAGGAATACTTTTGAAACTCATTAACAATCAAAAATCAAAAAATGAAAAACCTAATCACCATTTTAGCAGTAGCTCTTTTTTCGGCAGGGATGAATATGAGTGCTCAAGAAACAAAGTCAAAAGAATCTACAAAAAAAGAATGCACTGCTAAAGAAAAAAAAGCATGCGACAAATCTAAAAAATCTTGTTGTACTGCTAAATCTGCACAGAAACTGTAATGCAATTAATTTATAATGCCCCGAAAAGAGTGTTGAAGTAATTCGACGCTCTTTTTTTTTATACACATTCTATACAAAATCAGAACCGCTTATTTATTTAGATAGTCACAAAACTATTCCTATGGTAACCATTTATGAATAATCACATCCAGATCATCTTCTATTATTGGTTTTGAAACATAATCATTCATACCAAACTCTAAGCATTTATCTTTCTCCCCAAGCATAATTCCTGCTGTCAAAGCAATAATAGGTATTTTATCACCATTTTTAAGAGCTCTGATTTCGAGAGTAGCTTCGTATCCATTTTTTATAGGCATTTGAATATCCATTAAAATCAAGTCAGGTTTGTTTACTTCAAATTGTTCAACCCCTTCCTGACCATCCCTACCCTCCAAAATAACAGCATTTGGAATAATTCTTTTCACTAGAGTCTTCGCTAAAAACATATTTATTTTGTTATCTTCTACAATTAAAATTCGATATGCATCTAGGTTTTTTGTTTTCTCTATTTTTTTAATTACTCTATGTGTTGCTAACTCAGTAAAATTCTCTTTTATAGGCTCTGCTTTTTTAAATTTTATAAAAAAGAAAAAATCACTTCCATCTCCATATTTACTTTTTAGCTGCATACTGCTTTTCATTAGTCCAAGCAGCAAATTAGAAATTGCCAAACCTAAACCTGTTCCTCCAAATTTTCGAGAAGTAGCACTATCCTCTTGTACAAATGAATTAAAAATCTTTTTTTGATTGTAATGCTTAATTCCAATACCTGTATCTTTAATAGAAAATTTTATAACCGTCTTTTTTTTACCCTCTTTTACATGTTCGACATCTAATCTAATATGTCCAAAAGAGGTAAATTTTAATGCATTACTAATTAAATTTACCAATATTTGTTTCAATCGTATTGAATCTGCGTAAATAAATTGTGGAACGTTTTCTCCGATTGCAAGCGTTAAAACAATATTTTTTAAATTGGCTTGGTGTTTAAACAATTCTATCACTTGATGTAATAGTCGAAAAAGATCAATATCCTCAATGTGTAATTCCAATTTTCCAGACTCAATTTTAGAAAAATCTAAAATATCATTAATAATTTCCATTAATGAATTGGCCGAAATATTAACCGTAGACATATATTCCAATTGGTTTTTTTCGAGATTAGTTTTCATCAATAAATCGGTAAAACCCACAATACCATTTAATGGTGTTCTAATCTCGTGACTCATATTGGATAAAAAATCCGATTTGGCTCTATTGGCTTCTTCTGCCTGAGTTGTTGCTTTTTTTAGTTCCCTATTAGTTTGTTTTAACCTTTCGTTTATTTCTTCATATTCAATATACTTTACATATAAATCTTTTTCATTTTCTTCGGCTTTTTCTTTAGATTTTATCAATTCCAATTCTAATAATTTGTGCTCTGTAATGTCACGAATGGTTCCTAAAACAACTAATGGCTTGTTCTCATTGTCCCATTTTAAGCTTCCCATTCCATGCACCCAACGTTCTGCCTTATCGTTTACTCTTATAATTTTATATTCTCTATCAAATGGTTTTCTTTTATTAACCACTTCATCTTGAAAATAAAGTTCTAAATTTTCTTTCCAATCCGGATGAACTAGAGCGGTAAATGATTCTGCGTTCAAATCATAATCAGAATCAATTCCAAAAATTGTATTCAACAAATCGGTACGTGCCCATTTTCCTGTATACATATTGATACTATAGGTTCCTATTTGAGCAATATCCTGAGTTTCTTTTAAAAAAAGTTCACTTTCCTTTAGCTTTACTTCTGCTTTTTTCCGTTCAGTCACATCTTTTACAAACAATAAAATTTGCTTTTCCGAAAGTTTAACAGCATCAATTGACCAGTCACGTATAGTTCCATCTTGATGTATAAAAGGTATACTATCATTTGAAGTTCCTTTCAAAAAAAGAGTTGAAAAAATAGGTTCAATATTTACTAGAGAATCCGATGGCGTTAAATCTCTCAGCTTTTTTTTTAATAATTTCTTTTTGGAATAGCCTGTAATCTTAGAAGCAGCCGGATTCACTTCTATAAAGCATCCCTCCATATTTACCACCATAACTCCATCTGGAGCATTCTCTACATAGTTTCTAAACTTAGCATTACTCTCTTGTTCTCTCTCTTTCTCTTTAATAACGGCAACTTCTTTTTCTTTTGCTAAAATTTCATTTTCTATTCTTTTTTTTTCGGTAATATCTTGAACAACCCCTCGTAAAGCTACTACTTCGTCTTTATCATTTAATATTGGAATTCCTGTTCCATAAATCCACTTGGTTCGATTGTCAGGAAATAGTATTTTATGAGTTACTTCATAAGGTTTTTTATTTTGCACACATGCATGTATTTTACTATATACCATCTCCTTATCCTCTTCAGAAAAATATTTCAAATAATTATCAAATAAATGATTACTTGGCTTCTTCTCCATTTCGAAAATACAATACAGTTCGTTAGACCAAATTAAATCATTGTTTAGAAGATTGAATTCCCAACTTCCAATTTTTGCAATTTTCTGAGCATCATTTAGTAAACTTTCGCTTGCGAATAATTTTTCTTGAACTTTTCTAATTTCAGTAATGTCTCTTCCTATGGAATACACCAAATTTTTAGAAGGATTTATAATTGAAGTCCATTGCACCGTTATTAGTTCTCCTTTTTTGGAAAGGATTCTATTTTCAAAAATTACGGTTTTATTCCCATTTAAAAGTTCTTGTAAAGCGTTCCTTGTTTTAGGAATATCTTCTGGATAAACATATTGAATATAGCTATTTACCAGTAATTCTCTTTTAGAATATCCTAGTTTATTAATGAATACAAGATTAAATTCTTTGAAATAACTATTTAAATCCGAAACACAAATAAAATCGGAAGTTTCTCGGGTAAAAAACTCAAAATTTGCAATAGAGTCAATCTTCTTTTGCAATAGCGAAATAGTATGTTCTTGTTTTTTTATTTTTTGTAATAATTCTTCAACAGATGGTAAATTTTCTTTCATATGAAGACATTTATTGTTTACCATTGAAACATCTAATGTGCAACCTTCATTGTACTTTTTAAAACAATTTTAAGGAATGCTCATTTTATATCTCAAAGCAAAATTGAATTAATAGAGAAAACTATGCAACAAAAAAGTAAAATTAAAGATATGAAAAAAATTAACATAAAATACTAACATATAAATAATTAGAGTCAAATAAATTACTAATTATGTATTTTCAGAAAAATCTTTCTTTATAAAAGTCAAAAGAAAATTGATTTATTAATGTGAAATTTTATTTAAAACATAAGAAAAATGATAAATACCTTTTGATTACTTTTTCAACCACATATGTAGTACTTTTTCTAAATCGGTATGCACTATCGGTTTTGTAATATAATCCGACATTCCGTGGCTAATACATTTCTCTTTTTCACCATTTAAAACTCCCGCAGTTAAAGCGATTACAGGAATATTCATAGTGGTTTTTGATTTTCTAATGGCAGCTGTAGCATCATAGCCATTTTGAATTGGCATCTGTATGTCCATTAAAATAAGATCTGGTAGTTCTATTTCAGCCAAAACAACAGCATCATAACCATTGGTGGCTTCAATTATAGTACAATTGGCTACAATTTTTTGAACTAATGTTTTTGCCAAAAGCATATTTATTTTATTGTCTTCGGCAATTAACACTTTATAGTTATCTAGTGAGTTTGATGGCTTGGAAGATTTGTTTCTTTCAATACTCGTTTCAACAACTGAATTATTTTGTTTTTGCTCGATTTTTTCAAAGTCTATAATGAAAAAGAATTCACTGCCTATACCATATGAACTACTCAATTTGAGTTCACTGTTCTTTAAGGCTAATAATTGACTTGAAATAGCTAATCCTAAACCAGTTCCTCCGTACTTTCTGGTAGTTGTATTATCTGCTTGAATAAAAGATTGAAAAATTTTCTTTTGATTTTGAACCTTAATACCAATTCCTGTATCAATTACCGAAAATTTAATACTTGAGATTGTCTCATCTTTTTCTACTTGCGTTATATTTAATTTGATATGCCCTGAAAAAGTAAACTTCATAGCATTACTCAATAAATTAACTAATATTTGCTTCAGTCGAAAAGAATCTCCCACAATAAATTGCGAGACATTTTCGTCAATATGAAGTAATAAATCAATTTTTTTATGATTGGCTTCGTATTTGAATAAATTTATTATCTGACTTGATAATTCGTAAACATCAATTTCTTCAGAAATCAATTCTAACTTGCCCGATTCGATCTTTGAAAAATCAAGAATATTATTAATGATTTCCATTAACGTATTAGCCGATTCATTTACAGTAGATAGATATTCTAATTGATCTTTATCAAATTTTGTTTTTAATAACAAATCCGTAAAACCGACAATTCCATTAAGCGGAGTACGTATTTCATGACTCATGTTTGCTAAGAAATCCGATTTTGCTTTATTAGAAGCTTCCGCTTTTTCTTTGGCTTTTATAGCATCATCTATCTGTTTTTTTTGAGTAATATCCTGGACAACTCCTTTTAGCGCCACTACATTATTATTACTATCTACTATTGAAACTCCTGTGCAAAATACCCATTTTATGGTTTGATTTGGTAACAGAATACGATGCTCCATTTCATAAGGTACCCTGTTTGTAATCGTATTTTCAATATTGATACTTAATTCTTCGGCATCTTTTGGAAAAAAACAAGATTTGAATTTATTATAAAGTTCCGGATCATTTGGTATTTTTTCAAATTCGAAAATTTCATATAATTCGTTGGACCAGTTTAATTCTTGAGTCATTAAAATAAAATCCCAACTTCCAAATTTTGCAATTTTTTGCGCTTCGTTGAGTGATCTTTCACTGGATAAAAGTTTCTCCTGAGTTTTTCTAATATCTGTAATATCTCTGGCAATCGCATAAACTAAATTATTAGACCTATTTAAATTGGCTTTCCATTGCAAAATAACAATCTCGCCATTTTTTTTTATATACCTGTTTTCAAAATCGATTACTGGAGAAGTTTTTGCTAAATTTTTGAAAGTAGATGAAGTAATATCTAAATCATCTGGGTGAATGAAATTAAAAAAAGGTATGGATACTAATTCTTCTCTCGAATATCCAAGTACTTTACTGAAAGAATCATTAACAAATTTGTAATAGGCATCGGAATCCACAATACATACTAAGTCTGGAGAATCTTTTACAAAATATTCAAAATTAGTTATGTCCTGCCTTTCATTATTTAATTCTTTTATAAGTATATCTTGTTCTTCTACTTTTTTAAGAAGTTCTTCATAGCTAAATTCTTTTATTGCCTTTTCCATTAACCAAGCTTAAATAATTATAACTTCAATGTATCCGATTTTTTTTATAAATATAGTATAGTCTGACAAATAAAAAAACACCAAAATGTTAAAAGAAAAAAACCCTCCAATTTATTACTGGTGAGTCACTATTTCTAATCCATTTTGGTGCTTTATTTGACAATCAGAAGATTAGTTATCCAAACAAAGTCATCTATTTTATTGCTTAATTTATTTTAAGCCTCTATTTCCTCCTCTTCCAAAGCAGTTTCAAATTCCATAGAATCTTCAAAATCAGCATCTTTTATAACTGCTGGTTTAGAATTTTTACGCGCATTAAACTTCTCCAAACTCTCTAGTTCTTCATCTTCTCCAGAAAAATATGGAAATACATCCATAATAGGAGATTCTGAAATAGCTGGAATAGAATATTCACTCAAGGTAGTTTTCATTACGTGAACTGTATTATCATAAGCTTCTCTTACATCATTGGCTTGAATTAATAAATACATATTCGATTTTCTTTCTTTTCCACTTTCTTCATCATAAGCCATCAAAGAAACTTTTGATTTAAACCAGCGGTCTGTATTTTCGAAAGGGTGAATTTCTGCGTAATTTGCCGTTTTTATATTGGTGATTTTAAATTCTTCACTAATATAAGCAGACATCTCTTCGGTAATTCTACTCTCTGCTTCTGTATAAGACAACGCATCTACCAAATAAGGCTCTGTTGTAACCTTTTGCGTTCCTGTTGCTTCATCAGTTTTTCTGTATTTAATTTTGCATTCGTACCAAATTGTGCTCATATATGTATTTTTTTAAGGATGCCAAAGATAGATTTTAAAGAAAAAATAATATCTAATTCTCGAAATAGATATTCACAATTTATTTATCTATTGAAAATCAGAAAATTACACAGCTAACAAGATGACTTAAGGTTAATTTATGTAATTTTAATTACAATTAAAGCTTCAATCTAAATAACGTTAAAAAAAAGTTAAAACAAAACTAAACAAGTGTTTAAATTAAACAAGTGTTTAATTTTGTACCTTTAAAAATAAAAACGGTGGAAAACAGTTTAAACGAGAAACAAATTCAAATTCTACAAGTAGCGGAAAAGTTATTTGCAGAAAAGGGATTTGATGGTACTTCGATTCGGGATATTTCTAAAGAAGCGAAGATTAATGTTGCAATGGTTTCTTATTATTTTGGCAGCAAAGAAAAACTACTGGAATCTTTGGTTTTATATAAAACCTCCAGTCTTAAAGAACTTTTAAGCGATTTAATAGACGAACAATTAGAACCTGTCGAAAAGATGTACAAACTAATTGACCTGTATGTTAATCGACTTAATTGCAATCAGGGAATTTATAGAATTTTACATTTTGAATTAGCTTCTAAAAAAAGAGTTTTAGAATTAGAATCTTTTTCAGATATAAAAAAGACGAACCTACGATCATTGGAAATTATAATTAAAGAAGGTCAGGCCAAAGGAGTTTTCAGAAAAGATGTCACCATCGAACTTATAACTCCAACAATTTTAGGAACTTTTTTTCATTTCCAAATGAACAAACCTTTTTTTGAAAACTTATTAGATCTAAAAACAGAAGAAGAATACAACACTTATATAAAAACAACTTTGACAATGCACATTCAACAAACCATTAAAGCCCTCTTAACATATGAAAGTTAGTTATTTAATACTTTTTGGAGGTTTCTTCATTGGAATTTCATCTATAACTGCCCAAGAAAAAACCAATTTAAAGCTAGAAGAAGCGATACAATTGGCTTGGACTAAGAGTAATGAAGTTACATTGGCGAACACCAAAGTAGACACAAAGAAACACGAATTACAATCGGCAAAAAACAATCAGTATCCTGATTTAACACTATCAGGGCAATTTCTTGGTTTAAACGAACCAACAATCAGTTCAAGCATTAGTGCTGGAGACTCAGCTAGTGAAATGCCTGTACCTGGTCATATATCTATAGGTCAAGCTAGCTTGAAAGTACCAATATTTTCTGGATTTAAAATTCAAAACGAAATCAAGCTTCAAGATAATTTATTTCAGGCAGAAAATGCAATGGCTTCTAAAACAAAAGAAGATGTGGCAATGCGAGTAATAAACTATTATGCCAATTTGTACAAATCTCAAAGAACCATTGAATTAATAAAGGAAAATCAAAAAAGCGCACAACAACGTGTAACTGATTATATTGCTTTAGAAAAAAATGGAATCATTCCTCGTAATGATTTATTAAAAGCACAACTTCAGGTTTCTAAACTTCAGTTATCACTTGATGAAGCTATCAACAATGAGACAATATTCAATTATTACCTTGTTACGATTTTGAAATTACCAACAGGTACAAAATTAGTAGTTAATGAAAGTGATTTGATTAATTTCCCTAAGGATGAAATTCCTACAGACGAAAAACCAGCATTTGAAAATCGTAAAGATTTGGAAGCAATAAAGTTTCAGAAAAAGGCTTCTCAAAATAATTTAAACATGGCCAAATCTAACTATTATCCAAGCGTTGCTTTGACAGGAGGATATGCGGCTTTGAACATACAACACCTTTTGACTGTACAAAATGCCATGTTCTTAGGAGTTGGTGTATCATACGATCTTAGTGGTATTCTAAAAAATGGTACTGAGGTAAAAGTTGCAAAAAGTAAATCTCTTGAGGTTCAAACTTCCGAAGAATTATTAAAGGATAATATTCGAGTTCAAGTACAACAAGCGATTACTAATTATGATTTGGCTTTAAAGCAAAGTGTTGTTTTAACTCAGGCTGTCGAACAATCTACCGAAAATTATCGTATCGTAAAAGACAAAAACGAAAATGGACTTGCAGATACTAATGATTTACTAGATGCCGATGTAGAGCAACTTAGATCAAAAATTAGCGAAACTATTTCAAAAGTAGATGTTATTCAAAGATATTACGAATTACTTTCAACTACTGGCCAACTATCTCAAACCTTCAACCTTTCTAAAATATAACCATCACCATGGAAAAGAAAAAAACAAACACCAAATTCATTATAATCCTAACTGTTTTAATCCTTGCAGGTGGAACATATGGAATTTCAAAATACCTCCATTCTCAAAAACATGAAGAAACGGATGATGCTCAAATAGAGAAAAACATGAACCCAATTATCCCAAGAGTTTCGGGATATATCAATAAAGTTTATGTAAAAGATAATCAATTTGTAAAAAAAGGAGATACTTTATTTACTATAGACAAAAGAGATTATCAATTGAAAATAGAAGAAGCTAATGCTGCTTTTGTAGGAGCTCAAGGAAGTTTTGAATCTGCAAAAGAAGAAATTGGAAGTGCTTTAGCAAATGTTGCAGTTTCGAATGCTAATATTCAATCTGCAGGAGGAAATATTGAAACAGCCAAAATTAGATTAGGAAGAGCAAACAGTGATTATGCACGTTATAAAAACTTATACGAAACACATTCTATCACCAAACAACAATACGAACAAGCTTTAGCTACCAAACAAGAAGCCGAAAGTCAAGTACGTATTTTGCAACAACAACAAAACGCAAGCTCTTATCAAAAATCGGCTATCGAAGCAAAATCAAGAGTTTCTGATAAACAAACTCTAGTAGCTGCAGCAAACATTAAAAGAGCAAAAGCATTACTGGAATCTGCTGAGTTAAACTTGACATATACTGTTGTAACTGCTGCTATTGATGGACAAGTTTCTAAAATTGATATTCAACCAGGACAATTAGTACAAGCTGGACAATCTTTATTTTACATCATCAACAATAATGAAGCGTGGGTTGTTGCTAATTTTAAAGAAACACAATTAAACAAAATGGTTATCGGACAAAAAGTAACTATAAAAGTAGATGCATACCCTGACTATGATTTTCAAGCTACTTTAACTTCATTTTCTCCGGCTACAGGTTCTCGTTTCTCTTTATTACCACCTGATAATGCTACAGGAAACTTTGTAAAAACAATTCAAAGATTACCAGTAAAAATTAGTTTAGACGCAACGAATGATCCTGAAAAAATAAAATTATTACGTCCAGGAATGAATGCTGATGTTGATGTGCATTTGAAGTAATACATCAGACTTTAGATTAGTTTTGACTAAGTAATCAGAAAGATTTTTTTGGAGTACTGCAAAACAAATAAAAAATCAACCGTATAAGACATATAAGTTCACATAAGCTAACTCTTAAATGAACTTATATGCCTTATATGGTGAGAAAAATAAAACGCATTTTATAATTTATTAAAAATGACAAAAACAGTACAAGCAGCAGACGACGATTTAGTCGAATACGGCTATAGACGAATTCTTATCACGATTACAGCGGTACTTTGTGCCTTACTGGAAATCGTTGATACGACCATCGTAAACGTAGCACTTACCGATATGCGAGGGAGTCTTGGAGCTACCTTAACCGATGTAGCTTGGGTAATTACCGCTTATGCTATTGCAAATGTTATTGTAATTCCAATGACCAGTTGGTTATCGCAACAATTTGGAAGACGTAATTACTTTGTAGCCTCGATTATACTTTTTACAGTGTGTTCTTTCCTCTGCGGAAACGCAACAAACATTTGGGAATTAGTAGCCTTTCGATTCGTACAAGGTATGGGAGGTGGAGCCTTATTAGTAACAGCACAAACCATCATCACTGAGAGTTATCCTATTGCAAAACGTGGAATGGCACAAGCTATCTACGGAATGGGTGTAATTGTTGGACCAACACTTGGTCCGCCATTGGGAGGTTATTTGGTCGATCATTATTCTTGGCCTTACATCTTTTACATCAATATTCCGTTGGGAATTATCGCTACTATTTTGGCCATTTCTTTCGTAAGAAGCCCAAAATATGGTGAGAAACTAAAGGCAAATCAGGTCGATTGGTGGGGAATTGTATTATTAGCTTCTTTCATCGGATCATTGCAATTTGTTTTAGAACACGGACAACAAGACGATTGGTTTAATGATCCTTTAATTACAGGTTTGAGTGTTGTAACCATCGCAGGTTTAATACTTTTTATCTGGAGAGAACTCACCTATAAACATCCAATTGTAAACTTAAGCGTTCTAAAAGATGGAAATCTTAGAATCGGAACCGTTATGTGTTTTATACTCGGTTTCGGGTTGTATGGTTCAACATTAATTATACCAATTTACACGCAATCTATCTTAGGATGGACAGCAACAGATGCGGGATTATTACTAATTCCAGGTTCGATAACTACAGCCTTTATGATGCCAATAATTGGTAATTTAATTCAAAAAGGAGTACCGCAAACCTATATGGTAGGAGTTGGATTTTTAGTCTTTTTCTTCTTTTGTTTTTTAATGTACGGTAACATGACTCCAGATACTGGAGTAGAGCATTTATATTGGCCATTAATTTTAAGAGGAATTGGATTGGGATTATTATTTGTACCCATCACAACACTTTCCCTTTCTACATTAAAAGGAAAACATATTGGAGAAGGAGCTGCTTTTACCGGAATGATGCGTCAATTGGGAGGATCATTTGGTATTGCCATCATTACCACATTTATCACCCGTTGGAGTCAGGAACACAGAGTAAATTTAGTTTCACATTTAGACCCAACTAATTATCAGGTACAACAGCGTATTCTTGGTTTACAAAAAAGCTTTATGTCCAAAGGATTTACCAGTAATGAAGCCTTAGATAAAGCGTACCAAGTAATAGATTATTCTGTAATGAAACAAAGTACCGTTTTGGCCTATATGGATATTTTTATGTGGTTAGGAATTATGTTTTTATTCTGTATTCCCATAATTCTTTTGGTCAAAAAAGGAAAAAATAAAATTAACCCAGCCGATGCTATGCATTAATACAGGTTGTTTAAATACATAATATAGAAAAGCCGAATTCGTAATGAATTTGGCTTTTTTTATAAAATTAAGTATGCTTTTTTAGGAGCATAAAGAATGGGTATTTTCAGGAAGCATGGGTTCCCGCTATTCGTTACAATCTTATTGCCCGAACCCCGGGCAACAAGGATTTCCACTACTATCGGGGCTAAAGACAAACATAGTGATTCTTTGTTAGTATCCTCGATTAGAATCAAGTTCGGTTTGTATACAATTATCTCTCAAAAATCCATCAGAAGGTGACCATAACCACTCCGTAAACAATAATTAGAACACGGAAGACTGTTTGATGGAGGCGGAAGCTTGTTTGATGGACACGGAAGCATCTTTGATGGAGGCGGAAGCTTGTTTGATGGACACGGAAGACCTCTTGATGGAGGCGGAAGCTCGTTTGATGAGCACGGAAGCATCTTTGATGGCGACGGAAGACCTTTTGACGGAGGCGGAAGATCTTTTGTAGGCATTATTTTTTTTTCGGAATCCCGATTTTACTGGGCGGAGTACAAAAACAGCTAGAATAAGCAAAAATTACGGGTAGCGGTTTATAATTTTAAATCTTTATATTTGAAAGAAAGAATGTTATGTGCTATTTTACCTAAAAAAATCTAAAAATGATTCTATCAGAAATTCCAATTATTAGAGTTCAATTTGAACAAAATAATGAATCAAATCTACTGACCTATATTTTACCAATCTTAGTAGCTTTAATAGCGGCTTTTATAGCACTCTGTCAAGTAAAATCAAATAATATTTCAAGTGCTAGAATTGCTTGGATGGAAAATTTACGAGAAATTTTAAGTGAATTGATTGTGGCTTATGCTGATTGTCATCTAATCGTTATGAATATGCATCATAAATTAGAGGAAGCTCGAAAAATCAGCCAAATAGCAATTGGCGAAATCATAAAAACGGACTATCATCTTCATGTCGCATCGATACACAAAGTCAACAAATTGGCAAATAAAGTTCTCCTGTATTTAGATTCGGATAATGCAAACCATCATAGAATCGAGGCATTAATTGATAAACTTTCGAAGAATTTAAGATTTGAAGATGTACTAAATTTAAAACAAGATGAATTGCAAGAAAATTTAGATGAAATAATTTTACTTTCAAAAAAAATATTCAAATGCGAATGGCAAAAATCTAAACGAATATGGAAAATATAACACGCGCATAATGGTCTTTATGCGAGATTAGTCTTTATTAAAAATCACCTCTTTAATCCACAACAGAACGTTAATCAAAATTAAATATACATCCTTTATTAAGTAAAAAATAATGACGACAAAACAAATTCAAGCTATTGGAAATTTCCTTACTTACTACAGAACTGATTTAAATTATATTAATCAGTTTCAAAATTTTAAAAAAGGAAAAATATCACCCGAAGAATACATTAAAAAAGATGCTGGTAGCTTTTATTCTTTTCTAATTGAATTCAGAGTTGTTAGAAATTTTCCAAGCGGGACTGTAAATAAATTGTTGGCAGAAACTTCTTTGTGGATAAAAAACAATGAGTCTGATAATGTTGATTTATTTGCTGAAAAATTATCCGAAACTATAACGAATAAAAAAATCATGACTTCGATGGCTTCAAAAATATTGTTTTTAAATAATCCATGGGAAATAATCCCAATGGATAGTTTAGCAAGAAAAACATTAAATCAAAAGGAAAACAAATATTCTATATACAAAAATAAACTCATTGGATTTAAAAATAATAATGAATCTATTTTTGAAAATTCTTTAAAATATACTAATTCTCTAACTGATATAATTCACAACGAATTTAATGACTTAGAAAATTTGAGTGTAATTTGCCGAAATAGAATCGTTGATAAGTTACTTTGGACAATGGGAAAATAAACGAATTACAGTTAACATCTGTTTAGCAAGATTGGGATTATAGTTGAATTTAAAAATGCTTTTGTAACAAATAAGTCTATTGAGAGTCATATCATTAAAATCTCAACATGGAAATAAATAGACGTCTTTGGTTAAAAAATGTAGGATTAGGAATTGCAGGTATTGGAATGACAAACATGAATTCTTTTGCTTCTCCCCTTCCTCTTGTGTCAGAAAACGTATTTGACAATTTAGAGCCTCAAAATAATTTTATTACTTTACGATCTAATGAAAATCCTTATGGCCCATCTCCATTAGCCAGAAAAGCATTTGCCGACAATTTGACTCTTAGCAACAGATATAATTGGGAGATTGCAACTCAACTAATTTCTAACCTTGCAGTAAAAAACAATGTTAAAGACGAAAATATTCTATTAGGAGCAGGCTCCACTGAAATATTGGATTTAGTCGCAAAGTTTGCTGCATCTCAAAAAGGAAATTATGTTATCGCTGACCCAAGCTATGAATACTGGACTGCTACTTTGGATAGTTTGGGTTTAAAAAAAATAAAGGTTCCTCTCAATGCTGACAAAAAAATTGATTTGCAGGCTATGCTAAAAGCTGTGGATAAAGACACCAAATTGGTTTATATCTGTAATCCAAACAATCCGACAGGAACAATTTGTGAAAGGAATGAATTAGTTAATTTTGTAAACAATGTTCCTCCTACTGCAATCGTTTTAATTGACGAAGCCTATTTGGAATTCACAAAACAACAATCACTTAGCGGCCTTATTAGTACTCATCCAAATATTGTTGTTGCCAAAACATTTTCCAAAATATACGGTTTAGCAGGAGCTCGAATTGGTTATGCAATTGCAGATACTACGCTGATTAACAATTTGGCAAATCTACAATCAAACACAAATAATAGTGTTAGTGTATTATCAAAACTTGCGGCTATTGCCTCTTTGAAAGACAATAAATTTGTTTCGGATTGCAGTTCTCAAAATGAAATAGCAAGAAAATATACTATTGATGAACTTCAAAAATTAAATTGTGAATGCATTCCATCCAATACAAACTTCATCTATTTTTCTTTGACAAATTATAAGAAAGACTATTTCCAGAAATTAAAAGACAACAATATAGAAGGTACAAGAATTTATGTCGAACAAGGAAAATGGACAAGGATTACAGTGGGAACAATGCAGGAAATGAAACAATTTATAAAAGCATTACAATAAAACTATAATCACCAACTTGTTAAAGATTATTTCTCTAGTTCGCTATGGCTTGAGTGGTATTTTATACTTATAACAAATTATAAAAAATAGGATAAAACATCTATCATGAACAATCTTACTGAAAAGTAAAATGAATCAACAATTAGTATATCAAATAATTTCTCTTATGATTGCTATTTATAGTGGTCTTCCCGGACTATGGATTGCAGAGATTATAAGGAAATATAACTGCTCTTTCTTTTATTCCGCCAAGAATTTTGAAATAACTAAAAATATAGGATTTTATAAACTGCTAAAACTTGACCTGTTTACATACTGCGTAAAAAACACATTCTTCAGACATTGCAACACAAAAATTAAAATAACAAAAAAACCAACCATACAAGAAATTTATAAACTCCTTAATGAAATAACAATATCCGAATTATGTCATTTTTTCGGATTCATTTTTGTGCTAATATACCAGATCGTAACATTAATCTTAAGTTTATACGAAATGTTTTTCTCTTCAATACTATTCAACACAATATTTAATGTATACCCAATTTTACTTCAGGAACGCAATAAATTAAGACTTAGAAACTTCCTGAGTATTCTGTCATCTGCTGCTTAAAATCTATCTCGTAAACAACAAATGACTCCCTTTGGATAAGTTTCCATCAAATTGATAAAACAACTTAATTACTCTTAGCCATTTTGTTGTATTTATTTCGGTATTCAACAGGAGAAAGACCTGTGATTTTTTTAAAAGTTGTCCTAAATGCTTTTGTGTCAGTATAGCCAACATCAAACATTACTTCATTGATGTTTTTGCGGCTATTTTCGAAACTTCGTTTGGCAAATTCAATCTTTACACGATGAATATATTCCAAAACTGTGTTATTGGTCGCTAACTTAAATCTGCGTTCAAGGCTTCTTTTACCTAGTGCAACAGTATCAGCCAATTCCTCGACAGTAATTCGTTCTCCAATATTTTGTTCAATATAATTTTGTGCATTTTTTATCGCTTCGTCTGTATGCCCTTTTTGACCTTGAAACATCGCAAAAGCAGACTGACTTTCACGGTCAATATCTATTGCAAAATATTTGGAAGTAAGAATAGCAGTTTCACGATCCGTATATTTTTCAACCAAATACAATAACAAATTCCAATAGGAGTTTGCACCACCACTTGAATATATTCTATCTTCTTCGGTAACAATACTGCCGTCTTGAACTTCGATTTCAGGAAACATTTCTCTAAACTCATTTTGAAATCCCCAATGTGTCGAACATTTTTTACCATTAAGCAAACCTGTCGAAGCCAACAAAAAAGCACCTACACAAAGTGAAGCCACTTCTGCCCCATTATTATATTGGTCAACAATCCACGAAATAGTTTTTTTGTTAGACTTAATAGCCTCAGACATATCTCCAAACAAAGCAGGAATAATTACCAAGTCGGTTTCTTTTACATCTTTCAATAAAGCATCAGTATGAATAGAAAATTTTCCTTCGTTTATAAAGATTTCTTTTTTCAGACCAACCAATTCCACATTAAATAAGGGCTTTTTACCTGAAACAGCTAAAAACTGATTTACTGCATTAAAACAATATTGAGGATCTGCAATGGCTTGCATTACTGAATTTTCGGGTACTAAAATTGCAACATTTTTCATATTACTAAATTAAAAAACATTTTGTCGCAAATGACCTTTTTTTTGTCTTTTATACACAACTTATTTTTTACGTTGTTGTTACATCTTTGTATTGTTCAATATGTTATGCATTTAAAAAAGTATTAATATAAAAAAACATTTTAAGATACATTTTCAAAGCACAGAATTAGTTCAACAAATTTCAGAAAACAATTTAAAACAAAAGAAAATGAAAAATCAGATTTATCCTTGTTTATGGTTTAATGGACAAGCCGAAGCAGCAGCAACATTTTATTGCAGTATTTTTAAAAATTCATCAATAAAAGTTTGCACACCTATGGTTGTAAACTTTGAATTAAACGGAAATAAATTTATGGGATTGAACGGTGGACCAAATTTTAAATTCAACGAAGCAATATCAATTGTAGTGGATTGTGAAACACAAGAAGAAATAGATTACTACTGGAACAAACTTACCGAGGGTGGCGAAGAAAGTAATTGTGGTTGGCTGAAAGATAAGTTTGGAATGTCCTGGCAAATCGTTCCCACTATTTTAGGAGAATTAATGACCAACCCTGCTAAATCACAAAGAGTAATGGAGGCTTTTATGCAAATGAAAAAGTTTGATATCGAGACACTAAAAAACGCATAGCATGAAAAATATCATTTCCTATTTAACTTTCAACGGTAATTGTAAAGAGGCGATGCATTTTTATAAAGAATGTTTAGGTGGCGAATTGTATTTTCAAACTATTGGTGAATCTCCAATGGCTGACCAAATGCCGAAAACAATGAAAGACTTCATATTACACTCAACCTTAACCAATGGAAAAGTTGTAATAATGGCAACAGATATGGTTCCAAAAACCGGAATCATTAAAGGGAATAATTTATCTTTAATGGTTGATTGTGAGAGCGAAATAGAAATTAAAAATTTATATGAAGCTTTAATAGTTGGTGGTCAGTCCGATCATCCATTAGAAAATACATTTTGGGGCGCGATTTTTGGCGACTTAACAGATAAATATGGCAATCATTGGTTGCTGAATTATACAAGAGAATCAACTACTAACAATTAAAAAACAAACAAAATGAATAAACAAATTTTCATCAATTTAGCAGTAAGTGACCTTGCAAAGTCAATGGAATTTTATACTGCATTAGGGTTTACTAACAACCCACAATTCTCTGACGAAACAGGAAAATGCATGGTTTGGAGTGAAAGTATTTTTGTAATGCTCTTATCACATGAAAAATTTTCTTTATTTACAACTAAACCAATTGCCGATACCAAAACGAATATCGCTGGTCTTTTTTCACTATCGATGGAGAATATAGAAGCTGTAAATAAAATGATGGCTGATGGTCTAAAAGCTGGTGGAATAGAACCAACTGAAATGAAAGATTATGGGTTTATGCAACAACGAACTATAGAAGATTTTGATGGACATACTTGGGAAATTTTCTTTATAGATATGTCAAAATTTCCGCAACAATAAAAAAATAACAGTATGAAAAAACAGAAAATCATTTTTTGGATAACAACTGGGCTAATCTTTATAATGGAAGGATTAATTCCTGCATTCACTTCACAAACAGAAATGGCTAAAGAAGGCATACGGCATTTGGGTTATCCTGAATATTTTGGAAACGCATTAGTTGTTTTTAAAGTTTTGGGTGCATTATCACTCATCCTCCCACAAGTACCAAAGCGTATTAAAGAATGGGCTTATGCGGGTTTTGCCTTTGATTTTATTTTTGCAAGCATTAGTCATTTTGCTATTGATGGAATGGACTTTCAATCCTTTTTTCCTTTGATCTTTTTAGGTATTTTGACAGCTTCCTATATTTCTTATCACAAAATTAATTCAAATTTAAATTAACATTAAAAACAATAGTATGGCACTTATCAATCCACACATTAACTTCAACGGAAATGCCGAAGAAGCATTCAACTTTTACAAATCAGCATTTGGCGGAGAATTTGAAACGATTATTCGTTTCAAAGACATCTCAGGCCCTGACAATCCAATATCAGAAAATGAAGCTAATAAAATAATGCATATTGCTTTGCCTATCGGCAAAAATATTTTGATGGCAAATGATGTTCCTGAGAGAATGGGACGCGTAAATGAAAATGAAAACAGGTCCAAAATAGTTATTAATGCAGAAAGCCGTGAAGAAGCCGACAAATTATTCAGCGGACTTTCAGCAGGCGGAACTATTGAAGTACCAATTAGTGATAGTCCGTGGGGTACCTATTTTGGAATGTTTAGAGACAAATATGGTATTGAATGGATGGTAGATTATAACCCAAAATATAACGAAAAAGCATAATCAGAAAATAGGCAGGAAATTGAATTAACTCCTGCCTATTCTTTTTACATTTTATTTGGCCTGTTTAAATCTATCTCGTGAAAACCAAATTATTGCCTTTGGATAAATTTCCATCAAATTGGTAACCTTCATAATTAAAGCCTTTTAAATCATCAAGCGTTTGCGCATTGGTATCCAAAATATAACGAACCATCAATCCTCTTGCCTTCTTTGCAAAAAAGCTAATGATTTTTAAATTCCCATCTTTGTAATCCTTAAATTCTGGAGTAATTACTGGTACTTTCAACCCTTTCACATCAACTGCAGAGAAATATTCATTACTAGCCAAATTGATAAACAACTCGTCTTTTTTCAGTTCTTTATTCAATGAATTTGTCAAGTTTTTTTTCCAGAATTCATATAAATTTTTGCTTTCGCCAATAGGTAATTTAGTTCCCATTTCCAGACGATATGGCTGAATTAAATCCAATGGTTTTAAATATCCATAAAGCCCCGATAAAATTCGTAATTTATCTTGAAGCTCTTCCATTTTTTCAATTGGAATAGAATAAGCATCCAATCCTGTATAAACATCTCCATCAAAAGCATAAACTGCTGGGCGAGCATTTTCAGGTGTAAAAGGCGTTTTCCAATCCTGATTGCGTTTCCAATTCAAATCAGCCAATTTATCCGAAATAGACATTAACTCTGATAAAGATTTTGGCGATTGTTGTTTTAAAACTTTATGAACTTGTCTTGATTCTTTCAAAAAAGAAGATGATGTATATTGAGAAGTTGGTAATTCTTGTTCGAAATTTAATGACTTGGCAGGCGATAATACAATTTTCATGGATAGCAATTATTTGTTTCAAAAATACAAATTGAAATCTAGAATTCAGAAACAATAAATTGAATTGTTTAATAGCACCATAGAAAATTAAAATTGACGGTATTTATTTTTGTGTATTTTTGATTTCCAGAAAAACCAAAAGACCAAAACCAAATGACTAACTCTCCTCAATCGCTTATAAAAAATCCTAAATCCATTCTCAATGCTGCAGTAATTGTAGCTGCACTAGGTTATTTTGTAGATATTTATGATTTATTACTTTTTGGAATTGTTCGTACAGACAGTCTCAATGACTTAGGAATAACAGGCGATGCAGTTCGAAACCAAGGCGAATATCTCATTAGTATGCAAATGTTTGGGATGCTTTTCGGAGGGATTTTGTGGGGGATTTTAGGAGACAAAAAGGGACGAATCTCCGTTTTATTTGGTTCTATCCTACTCTATTCTGTAGCAAATATTGCCAATGGAATGGTTACTACCGTTGATGGATATGCGTTTTGGCGATTGATTGCGGGTATTGGACTTGCAGGAGAATTAGGAGCTGGAATTACTCTTGTTGCCGAATCTTTACCAAAAGAAAAACGTGGCTACGGAACCATGATAGTTGCATCGGTTGGGGTTTCTGGTGCGGTCGCAGCTTATTTAGTATATCAAATTTTTCAGGACTGGCGCTTGTGTTACTACGCAGGAGGTGGACTTGGAATTTTATTATTGTTTTTAAGAATCAGTATTCATGAGTCTGGAATGTTTAAACAAGTACTGCAAAGTGATGAAAAGAAAGGAGATTTTTTGTCTTTGTTTACCAGCTCTAAACGATTTTATAAATACTTACAATGCATTTTGATTGGAGTTCCACTTTGGTTTTTAGTGGGCGTTCTAATTACTTTTTCACCCGAATTTGCAAAAGCACTTGGTGTAGAACATGCCGAAACCATAGTAGCAGGAAAAGCAATTGCCTTTTGTTACGCCGGTTTAGTTTTTGGAGATATTGCCAGCGGATTATTCAGCCAATGGTTAAAAAGCCGAAAAAAAATCATGTGTTTGTTCTTGGTCTTCAATCTGATTATGGTTTTTGTTTACTTGAATGCCTTCGGAATATCTGCTTCTACTTTCTACCTCCTTTGTTTTACGATGGGAATCTCTGTAGGTTATTGGGTTTTATTTGTAACCATTGCAGCAGAACAATTTGGAACCAATATCAGAGCAACTGTAACTACAACAGTTCCAAATTTTGTTCGAGGTTCGCTTCCGTTGATTATTTTAATATATAGTTTTTTCAGAGATCGCATTTTTGAAGGAGATATTCTCAAAGCAGGAATGATTGTCGGATCTATATTATCAATAGGTTCGTTATTGGCGCTATGGAAATTAAAAGAAACCTTTCATGTCGATTTGGATTACACTGAAAATCAACAGTAAAACAGTTACTAAAAATCAATTAACCATAATACTCAAACAAATTTCCAAATTTTTGTTATATTTGCAAGGAAATATAGAACATGAAATTATTTCACACCTTCCTTTTTTGTATCCTATTCAACGTTGGATTTTCACAATCAACAGAGCAATATTTCGAGAAAATTAGAAATAACGAAGCAGCTCTAACTGCTTTTTTTGCACAAATGCCTAAAGGTGGTGATTTGCATCATCACTATTCAGGTTCTATTTATGCCGAACCTTTATTAGCTCATGCGATCGCTCAAGATTTCTATCTGAATACTCAAACCATGACTGTTAGTAAAGAAAAACAAACAGGAACAGACTGGGTATTATTCTCGACTTTACAAAAGAATGGAGAATTGGAAGCTTACAAACAAAAAGTAATGCATAAATGGTCAGTTAAGGATTTTAACTATGTCGATTACCCTTCGGATAAACAGTTTTTTGAATCTTTCATGAAGTTTGAGCCCGCCACGAACGGAAATTTTGAAGCAGGTTTATTAGAACTAAAAAATAGAGCTATAAAAGAAAATGTAAGCTACATCGAAACTCAATTATCAACTATTCCTTGCGCTATACAAACAAACGATTTAGCCAAATTCAATACGCAATTACGAAAAATGGTTGCCAATAAAAATGAGAAAGCTGTCATGCAATCCTTGGATTCTTTGTATACTATTTTCATTAAAAATGATGCTAAAAAATACGCCACCGATTTCAATACCAATTTTGTTGGCAAAATGCACAATGAATTAAAAATCGATGATAAACAATTCACGATGCGCTACCAGAATTTTGTTTTACGCTTTATGGAACCAGTAGATTTATTCAAAAATTTGGTTGTAGCATTTATCTCTGCAGATAGTAGTCCTTTGATGGCGGGCGTAAACATAGTTTCTCCCGAAGATGGTGAAACATCGATGAAAGATTATGAGTTACACATGCTGATGTTCAAGTATTGTCACAGCCGATTTCCAAAAGTAAAATATACGTTGCATGCAGGAGAACTCACCTTAGGATTAGTTCGCCCAGAAGAATTGTCCTGGCATATCAACGCTGCTGTTTATACCGCAGGTGCCAATAGAATTGGGCACGGAGTTGATATCGCTTACGAAGATAAAAGCTATGATTTATTGCGTTACATGGCTAAGAATGATATTCCTGTTGAAATCAATCTGACGAGTAATGAATTCATTTTGAAAGTAAAAGAAAATCGCCATCCTATTCTATTATATAAAGAATTTGGAGTACCTATTGTCATTAGCACAGACGATGCCGGAATATTACGAACCAATATGACTGAGCAATATGTTTTACTAGCCAAAAGATATCCGACTATTTCTTATACTGATATCAAGCAATTTGTTTACAACAGTATCAACTATAGTTTTATTCAGGATAAAGCAGTAAAAAAACAATTAATTCAAAATTTGGATTCTCGTTTCAAAACTTTTGAATCCAATTTTCCTTTGAAATAAATTAAATTCTCTCTACATCATTTAATACATTGGTAAAATACCTTCTTAATAAAAAATAGTATTTATTAAAAAAAAACTTATATTTGAAAACATGTAGTCTTTTTAACTACATGTTTTTTTACCAATCATTAACCAAATATAGAAAATGAAGAAAATTACTTTGACAATTATTTCTTGCCTCATCACTTATTTTATGTATTCTCAAGATGAAGCTTCAGTAAAAAAAATGGACTCTATCGAGAAATCGTTTAAATACGAGCATGGAACCATTAATTTAAAAAACGGAGTTGGAAAAATAAATGTTCCAAAAGGTTTTAAATATCTAAATCCAGTTCAAGCAGAAAGAGTCTTAGTCGATTTATGGGGTAATCCAAAAGATGACAATTTGACTCTGGGTTTACTTTTACCTGAAAATCAAGGTATACTTAGTCAAAATGGATATGTTTTTAACATCCAATACGATGAGATTGGTCACGTAGAAGACGATGACGCAGATGATATTAATTATGATGATTTGCTAACCGAAATGCAAAAAGAAACTGTCGAAGAAAACAAGGAAAGACAAAAAGCAGGTTATGAACCTGTTAATATTGTAGGTTGGGCAGCAAAACCATTTTATGATAAAGACAGAAAAATTCTGCACTGGGCAAAAGAAATAAAATTTGGTAAAGACCCTATAAATACACTAAACTATAATGTTAGAGTCCTAGGTAGAAAAGGAGTTTTGGTATTGAACGCTATTGCAACCGAAAATGATTTGCCTCTTGTCCAAAAAGATATTAATAAAGTGCTTGATATTGTTCAATTTAATGATGGATATAAATATGACGATTTTGACTCATCTGTAGATGAAGTAGCAGCCTGGACAATTGGAGGTCTTGTTGCTGGAAAGGTTTTGGCTAAAGTTGGATTCTTTGCAATCTTTGCTAAATTTGCCAAAGTAATTATATTGGCACTTTTAGGTTTCTTTGGTGCTTTCAAAAATAAAGTAAAAGGATGGTTTTCTAAAAATAAAAACAATGAAAACGAAGAAGAAACAAATGAACTTGAAGAACCTGTAGCTCAAATTGAAGAAACAGAAAAAATAGAAGAGCCAGAAACTGTGGATAAAGAAATTTAATAAACTTGATTAAAACCATTAAAGCCTCATTTGTTGAGGCTTTTTTTATTGGGTAAATCCTTTTCAAATTTGCATTATTATGGCTAATTTCACCAAATTAGATATTTTATTTTCAATACGCACAAAATGAAACATTGGGACATTCTTTTATCCAATCAGGTTGATAAAAAAAACTTCATAGATACTTTATTATCAGGAAAAATTCAAGGAAAATTATCAGATTTCAATACTCAAAAAGGAATCTTATTTTCTGATATATCCATTCAAAAATTAATAGAGGAAGAATTCAAACACGATTCAATCGAAGCTACAGTTGAAGCTCACCGAAACCTACGTACCTTTTCATCTGGAGAACGAAAAAAAGAGTTTTTAAAATATTGTCTCAAACAAAATCCTGACTATATCATTCTGGATAATCCAATGGATCATCTTGACCAAAAATCCCGATTAGAATTAGCAACAGCAATCGAAACCATATCAAATTCGGTTCGAATTATTCAATTGGTGAATCGAACGGCCGATTTGCTTCCTTTTATTTCTAATAAAGCACAAATAGAAAACAATTCATTTGAATTGAACGATATAAAAATAACTGAAGATCATTCACTTGAAAATAATGAATACAAAATACCTATTCACAAAGAAGTTTTTAAAGATGGTATTCTTATAAAAATGAATAAGATATCTGTTTCTTATGACGAAAGATCAATTATCGATTCGCTTTCCTGGACTATTAAACAAGGTGAATTTTGGCAGCTTATAGGTCCGAATGGTTCTGGAAAAAGCACACTTTTATCATTAATTTCGGGTGATAACACCAAAGGTTATGGACAGGACATTGAACTCTTTGGAAGAAAAAAAGGCAGTGGGGAAAGCATTTGGGAAATCAAAAAGAAAATTGGGTCTTTCTCAACATCCATGACTGATTTGTTCAATAGAAATACAACTTTGGAAGAAATGATTCTTTCTGGTTTCTTCGATTCCATTGGGTTGTACAGACAACCAACAACCTTGCAGCGAAAAATTGTTTCTCAATGGCTTGATTTAATTGAAATGACACCATTGAAAAACAAAATTTTCAACAGACTTTCGATTGGCCAACAAAGAGTAGCGCTTATTACCCGTGCGGTTCTCAAACATCCTCCGTTATTAATTCTAGATGAACCAATTGAAGGTTTAGACGACCATAATGTAGCATTGGTAATTCAACTTATCAACACAATAAAAAGGGAAACTAATATTACCATCCTGTTTGTTTCACATCGAATAGAACCTAATCTTGCTCCGAATTCGGTTTTAGAATTACAGCCAAGCCCAACAGGTTCGAAAGGAGTTATCAAACAGCATATTTAGGATTAAAGAATAAGTTTAATTTTACCAAAACATGTAACTTTAATCCTATCAGTACGTATAATAGTTTTAACTTAAACAACAAAAAACTCATGGCACCATTTATGATTTTTCTTTTAGTCTTTGGGCTAATTATTCTCTTTTCTTCCTTTTTTACAGTAAAACAACAAACTGCGGTTGTTGTAGAACGTTTCGGTAAGTTTTTGAGTATCCGAAACTCTGGATTACAACTTAAATTTCCAATCATTGACAGAATTGCTGGGCGTGTAAACTTTAGAATTCAACAACTTGATGTTATTATTGAAACTCAAACTAAAGACAATGTGTTTGTGAAAATGAAAATTTCAGTTCAATTTAAAGTAATTCCTGAACACGCTTACGAGGCATTCTACAAACTAGAATACCCACATGACCAAATTACTGCTTATGTTTTTGACGTAGTTCGTGCTGAAGTTCCAAAACTTATTTTGGACGATGTTTTTGCAAGAAAAGATGATATTGCAATTGCGGTAAAAAGAGAATTAAACGAAGCAATGATGGCGTATGGGTATGATATCATCAATACTTTGGTTACCGATATTGACCCGGATATTCAGGTAAAAAATGCTATGAACAGAATTAATGCTGCTGAAAGAGAAAAAACAGCAGCCATGTTTGAATCGGAAGCACAACGTATTAGAATTGTTGCAAAAGCAAAGGCTGAAGCCGAAAGTAAAAAACTTCAAGGTCAAGGTATTGCCGACCAAAGAAGAGAAATCGCAAAAGGATTAGTAGAAAGTGTCGAAGTATTAAACCAAGTGGGAATTAATTCGCAAGAAGCATCAGCTTTGATTGTAATTACACAACATTACGATACTTTGCAAGCCATTGGTGCAGATACCAATTCGAACTTAATTTTATTACCCAATTCTCCACAAGCAGCAAGTGATATGTTAAACAGTATGGTTACTAGTTTTTCAGCTTCAAACATTATTGGAGAACAAATGAAAAAACAAAAACCGCGCGTTAAAAAACCAGGTCACACTTCAATAGATTATAATCCTTCGGATACTTCAAATCCAACTCCGGAAACAGAAGTATAGTTCTTAGTTGATGGTTTTTAGTTTTTAAATTCATATAGAAAACACAAAAAAAAGAGGCGTTAAGATTTTTCTTAACACCTCTTTTTATTTATATCATTTAGCTAGAAAAAGCCTAACAACTAATAGCTAATAACTACTCTTCCTCATCCACTTGGTGCGATTTAGAATATCCTCTCCATTTCTCAATACAATCTTGAAAATCCTGAGGTAATTCAGTATCAAAACGCATCAGTTCATTTGTATTTGGATGAACAAAACCAAGTGTTTTGGCATGAAGCGCTTGACGTGGCAATGCTTTGAAACAATTCTCTATAAACTGTTTGTATTTTGTAAAAGTAGTTCCTTTCAAAATCAAGTGACCACCATAGCGTTCATCATTAAAAAGTGGATGACCAATATGTTTCAAATGCGCACGAATCTGGTGTGTTCTTCCTGTTTCTAATCGGCATGAAATCAATGTAACATACCCAAAACGTTCCAGAACTTTATAATGTGTTATTGCTGGTTTACCAATTTCCGGATCAGCAAAAACTGCCATTTGCATACGATCTTTCAAGTGTCTAGCTAAGTTCCCTTCAATAGTCCCAGAATCTTCGGTAACATTACCCCAAACTAGAGCAATATATTCTCTTTCTGATGTTTTAGCTTCAAATTGTTTTGCCAAATGAGTCATTGCAGCTTCCGTTTTGGCAATAACCAATAATCCAGAAGTATCCTTATCAATTCTATGAACTAATCCAGGACGTTCGCTACTGTTCATTGGTAAATTCTCAAAATGAAAGGCAAGCGCATTTACCAAAGTTCCTGTATAATTCCCATGACCTGGATGAACAACTAAACCTGGCGGTTTGTTAATTAATAAAAGTGCCTCATCTTCATAAACAATATCTAGTGGAATATCCTCTGGATCTACTCTATTTTCAAATGGCGGATGCGATAACATTACACGCACCACATCAAAAGCTTTAACTTTATAATTAGACTTTACTGTAGCATCATTTACAAAAATATTTCCCTCGGTAGCAGCATTCTGAATTTTATTCCTTGTAGCGTTTGGAATCAAACCCATCAAATATTTATCTATTCGTAAAATTGTTTGCCCTTTGGGCACTTCAAACCTGTAATGTTCAAATAACTCTTCGTCTAAGTCTTCTATTGGCTCAATATTATTGTTCATTTGGTGCTTCTGTTTCTGTTGCTGGAACAGCTGTACTGTCCACTGGTTCTTCCTGATAACTCTCTTTTCCATCTCCCAAAACCAAATCAATTTTTGAAGCTTTCAAAACACGGTCTCCCGCTTTTACATTTCTTCCTTTATATCGCATTTCCAAAACCATATCCTTTCCTAGGTTTGGGACATACGTAATTGTGCCAGCTTCAAGTCCTAAAGCTTTTAGTGTTGGCACAGCCTCACGATATGTTTTTTCAATTAAATCTGGAATTCGTACTGATGAAAATCCAGATGAGTTAATTTTTATATATACTTTTCTACCAACTTTTACTTTCGTGCCTGGCATCGGGTCCTGCTCTACTACACTGTATTTTGGAAAATCGTCTCTATAATCAACACTATCCAACAATTCATAATCCAGATCCAAGGCGTCAAGTTTATCTTCTACTTGTTCTTCCGTCAATTTTCTTAAATCCGGAACTGAAATTTCATGCCCATGATCGGTCGTAAAAGTCAACCAATGCATGAATAAATAACCTAAAACTGCAATAATAGCAAATGCCAAAAGCACTTGTCCAAAAAATACGCGACTCGTAAGATATTTTTTTAAGCTCATAAATATTTTTTATTTCCCGCAAAGATAAAGCTATTTCGTTTCAAAAAAAATGATAATTTTGTTTAGTACTACGTTTAATCGGTTAATCGATTAAACAGTTAACCAATTAAACATATAAAATGAAAAATATTGCCATCATCATGGGCGGTTATTCCAGCGAATACAAAATATCCTTAATCAGCGGAAACGTAGTTTATCAATTCTTAGACAAAACTAAATATAACGGATTTAGAATCCACATTTTCAAAGAAAAATGGGTATATGTTGATGACAAAGACAATGAATTTCCAATTGACAAAAATGATTTTTCAACCAATGTAAATGGAACTAAAATCACTTTCGACTGTGTTTTCAATGCTATTCATGGAACACCAGGTGAAGATGGTTTAATGCAAGCCTATTTCGAACTAATTGGTATTCCACAATCTTCATGTGACTATTACCAAGCCGCATTAACATTCAACAAACGGGATATGCTTTCAGTTTTAAAACCATACGGAATCAAAACTGCAAATTCATATTATTTGAACAAAGGTGACAAAATTAATACTGCCGAAATCGTAAAAACACTTGGTTTACCTTGCTTTGTAAAACCAAATAAATCTGGTTCTAGTTTTGGAATTTCAAAAGTAAAAACTGAAGCTGAATTACCTATTGCTATTGAAGTAGCTTACAAAGAAGACAATGAAATCATCATTGAAAGTTTCCTTGACGGAATTGAAGTTTCAGTAGGGGTTATCAATTACCAAGGAAAAGTAATTGTTTTACCAATTACCGAAATTGTTTCTGAAAATGATTTCTTCGATTATGAAGCTAAATACCAAGGAAAATCTCAGGAAATCACTCCTGCCAGAATTTCTGAAGAAATGACTCAAAAAGTTAGTGAAGCGGCAAAACGTGCTTATGAAGTTTTGAAAATGAAAGGTTTCTCTAGAAGTGAATTCATCTTTGTAGACGGCGAACCACACATGCTAGAAATGAATACTATTCCAGGATTAACAACAGAAAGTTTAATTCCACAACAAGCTAAAGCAGCTGGAATTACATTAACTGATTTATTTACTAATGCGATTGAGTTGGCTTTAACTTAGTAAAAAACAAATGGCTAATTTATGATGGTATTAATAGGAGTTCAAGATTCAAATATAAAGAATGGTCAAATTTTGGATTCAAAATGTCCAAAATGTGAATCAAAAAATAGTTTGAATTTTAGCATTTATAGAAGATATACTCATCTCACATTAATACCTCTTTTTCCTATTGGAAAATATGTCAACATCGAATGTTCAAATTGTAGTACTATTTTTGATTATGACGATTTAGATAAAAATAGTCAATTACAATTAAAAAACGAAAAACTCAATAATCCAATTTGGATGTATTCTGGCTGTATACTTTTGGTTTTAGCCATTACATTTTTTATAAATAATTACATCGAATCAAAAGATGAATCCGCAATTTTAATAAAAACACCAGCAAAAGGAGATATTTATCATTTAAAATTTTCAAATGGATATTATTCGAGTATGAGAATAGATCAGGTAACAAAAGATAGTATTTATACAACCCACAATGATTATGATGCTTATTTACCGTATGAAATAAAAGACATTGATAAACCAGAAAACTATTCAAAAAGAACAATTCATTATTCCAAATCTGAAATTGCAAACCTCTATAAAGAAGGAGAAATTATAGAGGTTTTAAGGAAATAAAAATCAAATAAAAAATGAACAAAACAAGAATTGAAGCCTTTAGTGATGGCGTATTAGCAATTATCATTACCATTATGGTTTTGGAAATAAAAGCGCCTGAAGAAGACACTTTTGAATCCTTAACACATTTAATTCCAGTTTTCCTGAGCTATGTTTTGAGTTTTATTTACGTAGGAATTTATTGGAACAATCATCATCACATGTTTCAGGTAGTTAAAAAAGTGAATGGCTCAATTTTGTGGGGCAATCTTTTTTTACTCTTTTGGCTGTCCTTAATTCCATTTGCTACAAGTTGGATTGGTGAACATCATTTTGCAGCTGTACCAATGAGTATATATGGTTTTATCCTGCTGATATGCTCTATAGCTTATAATATGCTTCAAAATAAAATTATAAAACTAGAAGGTAAAGATTCGATTTTGCATCGTGCAGTTGAAAACGACTTCAAAGGTAAAATATCAACTATAGCATATCTTTTGGCTATTCCATTAGCTTTTTTGTCTCCTTGGATTTCTGGTTTACTTTATATTGCAGTGGCAATGCTTTGGATTATCCCAGATTCAAGAATTGAAAAACAACTAAATTAAATTAGAAATGAAAAAAGCCATATTCCCAGGATCGTTTGATCCTATCACATTAGGTCACGAAGATATTATTAGAAGAGGAATTTCCTTGTTTGATGAAATTGTAATCGCGATTGGAATCAATGCTGAAAAAAAATATATGTTTTCGCTTGAAGACAGAAAGCGCTTTATTGAAGAAACATTCAAAGATGAACCAAAGGTTTCTGTTATTACTTATGAAGGATTGACTATTGATTTATGCAAAAAAATCAAAGCCGATTTTATTTTGAGAGGTCTTCGTAATCCTGCCGATTTCGAATTCGAAAAAGCAATTGCCCACACAAATAGAAGGATGTCTAAAATTGAAACTGTGTTTTTATTAACAGCTGCAAAAACTTCTTTTATAAGTTCTAGTATCGTAAGAGATGTTTTGCGCAATAACGGAGAATATCAATTATTAGTTCCTGAAGCAGTACGTGTTAAAAAATAGCATACCAAATAAACATAGAAAAATGCATATATAGTGCTACTTTCGCAAAAAAACAACATCAACAATGAGCTTTGAAAGAGAATTAAATAAACGCAGTGGTTCACAATGTGAATTATGTGCTGCAACCGAAAATTTAAAAGAATACCAAGTATTACCTACTCAAAAAGGTGGATTAGATGAAAGTATCTACGCTTGCTCTACTTGTATAGACCAAATAGAAAATCCTGGTCATGAAGATTTAAACCACTGGAGATCCCTTAATGATAGTATGTGGAGCGAACATATTCCGGTGCAAGTTGTAGCTTGGAGAATGTTGAGCCGTTTACGCAGCAATGGCTGGCCACAAGAATTGTTAGAACAAATGTATTTTGACGAAGATACTTTAGCATGGGCTCAAGCCACAGGCGAAGGTGAAGAAGATGAAAACAAAATCGTACATCGCGATGTAAATGGTGTCATTTTAACTCATGGGGATTCAGTAGTGTTAATCAAAGATTTAAAAGTAAAAGGTTCGAGTATGGTAGCCAAACAAGGAACTTCTGTTCGTAACATACGTTTAGACCACGAAAATGCCGAATACATAGAAGGAAAAGTCGATGGACAACAAATTGTAATTATTACACAATACGTTAAGAAAATATAGCTTTAATTTATTTCCATAAAAAAAACGTCTTGATTTCTCAAGACGTTTTTTTATGACTACAATCTTAGAAACTAAGACTAGCTTTTTTGAAATAATTTTTCAATTTGTTCTTTTGATAATGGCTCAGAAACATTAGTAGTACTAGCTATTTTATTTGTTACCATAAATTGTACAGTTGTTTTATCTGAACTTACAATATAATGCAACCAAACAAAATTGTTAGGTAATTCTAATTTCACATCATTCAAAGGACTTGCTGTAAACCCTTTTGAAATAATACCGTAAAAGCTTTGGTAGGCATTATCTACATTTTTAAATGTAAAATTCTTTAGAGCTGCTTCCTCTTCATCACTTTGAACTGTAGTATAGAAAAAGGTAAAATCATCTCCAATTTTTTGAACATAAAAAGCATTATTTACTCTACCTAATTTCTCAACAGGCACAGTTTCAACAACTTTAATTTGGCTAAAACCAACAGAACTAATAAATAAAATAGCAATTGCAATAACTTTTTTCATAATTTATTTGGGGTTTAATAATATACTCTATTAGGTAAGTATTTGTCAGCAAACATAATAATAAAAAAAAACAACTCCTTTATCAATCCTTTTTTTTATTAACATAAAATCAATTATTTTGTTTGTAATTTAAAACAACAACATAATATTTACGAACCTTAGATCTTATTTTAAAAATTTACTACTATGTTTTCTTAAGTTATTAAATTAATTACAAACATAATCTAATATCTGAAACCTACTCTTCCTCTTTTTTAATAACCTTTCTGGCAACTTCAATCTTAAACTTTTTCCCTTTCATTTTTTCATCTTTAATAGCATGTAATAAATCTCTAACTTTATTGAATTTTACTGCTGCAAAAGAGATAAAATCCTTCACTTCTATCAAACCCAAATCTCCTTTTTCTAGTTTTCCTTTTTGAGAAAAGAAACCAACTATGTCTATTTTATTTAATTTGTTTTTCTTACCTCCACTAATGTAAATCGTTTGAAATTCGGGTGGTTTAGGCAAATTTGTAACATTTTCTACATTTAAAATTGCCATGCCATAATCCACATAATCCAGTTTTTTTTCACTTTCATTTACAATAAGATAAGCAGTTCCCGAAGCTTGCATACGAGCAGTACGACCGTTCCTGTGAGTAAATTCATCTTCTTTTAGTGGTAAATGATAATGAATTACGTGTTTCATTTCGGGAATATCTAATCCGCGTGCTGCCAAATCAGTAGTAATCAAATAGCTTACACTTCCATTACGAAACTGAATTAATGCTCTTTCTCGTTCTTCTTGATCCATACCCCCATGATAATAGGTCGCATAAATTCCTTTTTCATTTAAAGTATCACTAATTCGTTCTGCAGCATCGCGATGATTACAAAAAACAATCGCCGACTGTGATTTCAATGAACAAATTAAATTGAACAAACTTTCAATTTTGTCTTTAGATTTAGAAATAACCATTCTGGTCGACAAATTACTTACTTGTTCTTCTTCTGTTGGGATAAAATCTAAAATCGTAGGATTGACTACTCTTGTATATTTTGGAATCTCAATATCAGAAGTCGCCGAAACCAAAACACGTTTGTTGAGTTTGCTAAGTTTTCCAATTATAAAAGACATTTGTTCATGGAAACCTAGTTGCAAAGATTTATCAAACTCATCCAGAATTAACGTTTGAATTTTATCCAATCGAAAAGTTCCTCGATCTATATGATCCGCAATTCGCCCTGGTGTTCCTATTAAAACTGCTGGAGGGTTACTCAAATTTTTAATTTCGGTATCAATAGAATGTCCTCCGTAACATACATTCACTTTATAATCAGTTCCCATTTTTTTCCAGACTTGTTCAATTTGCAATCCTAGTTCACGTGATGGCACAAGAATTAAACATTGAACCGATAGAATTTCAGGTTGTAACATTTCGAAAATAGGAAGTAAAAAAGCTAGTGTTTTTCCAGAACCCGTTGGAGAAAGCAATAAAACATTATTATCATTTAAAATAACATCTTGTGCAACTTCTTGCATTTCGTTTAAGCTTTCGATGCCTAAATTTAGTAATATATTGTTGGAATGGTGTTTCTTATTCATTTTGCAAAGGTAGTAAAAAAGTTTGCAGTGATAAATTTCAGTTGAAAGGTCTAAGACATGCTCTTTTTAACTTTTCAAGAATTCAATTTAAAATTGATTAAACACTTTCTAAAAGCACTTGCCTTGTTAGAATCAAACCACCAAAACAAATCAAAAGTTCTTTTTAGTAAAGCTTATATTTTAAATATATTTGAATAAAATTAAAGAAATGAACAATTTTTCAGTAGGATTAGGCACTGCAGCCATAGGTCGTCCATTATATATTAACATCCAACAAAATGTAAGAGAAATTTTTGACTTAGAAATTTTCAAAGCCAAAGGAATTGAAGTTTTAGAAACAGCTTACAAAAAAGGAATCCGCTATTATGATACTGCTCCAGGTTATGGCTTAGCCGAAGAATTACTTGCTGACTGGATAAAAACTAAAAAGGATCAAACAATAGAAGTAGCTACTAAATGGGGGTATGTTTATACCGCTAATTTTGATCCAAATGCGAGTATTCACGAAGTAAAAGACCATAGTATTGAACAATTGATACAGCAATGGGAGGTTTCCAAAGAATTACTTCCAAATCTTTCTACATTACAGATTCACTCTGCTACTTTTGATACTGGAGTGTTAGAAAATGAAGCTGTTTTACAAAAACTAGCTCAAATCAAAAAGCAATATCATATTCGAATTGGAGTCACAACTTCAGGCGATAATCAAGTGGATGTCTTGAGAAAAGCATTAGAAATTGCTGTTGATAACCAACCACTTTTTGATGTTTTTCAAGTTACTTATAACATCTTAGAACAAAGTTTAGCAACAATTTTGGATCTTATAAAAAAGAAGGGCAATCGAATTATCATTAAAGAAGGGCTTGCTAACGGCAGACTTTTACCCAATCCCAATTATCCGCATTATCTCAAGTTATATAATGTATTAGAGCAACTGGCTGCCAAATATGAAATTGGAGTTGACGCTGTTGCCTTGCGTTTTTGCATTCAAACAATTGAACCCTTTATGGTTTTAAGTGGAGCATCTGACAGTTATCAATTGGAAGAAAATTGGAAACTAAATAATTTTGAATTATCCGAAGAAGAAATCAAACAACTTCAATCTTTTCGCGTTCAATCAACTGATTATTGGCTAGAAAGAAAAAAATTAAAATGGCATTAAAAACCTAAAATGTATTCACTCACAAAAAGATTGTTAGGTCTGCGTGAAGGATAGAAGCAAACCGCCAAAGCGGTGCGGATAGCCTGACAGCAGTAAAAAAAGGGGCTAATCTACGCAATACAGATTAGCCCCTTTTTTTACTGGTGGCACGCCCAAAAAGTTTTAAACAACTACCTTATTGCTCTTCGAACAATAATTTTATATTTTCATACGAGTTTTTCAATGCTTCTTTGATTTGCTCTGGATTCAGCCATGCAACTTTTTCGATACCTTCTTCAATTTGACCAATTGGTGTTCCTTCGAAATCAGTTTCCATTTCAAACCAATGTGTAATTTTTAATTTGTATTTTCCATTACGTTTAAAAACATGGTAGGTTTTTTGAAGTTTTTCAATAATTTTCAATCCATCTACGCCTGTTTCTTCTTCTACTTCCCGCATAGCGGTGTTTTCAATATCTTCACCTTTATTAGTCCCTCCTTTAGGCAAATCCCATTTTCCATTTCTAAAAATAAACAAAACCTCTCTATTTTTATTATAGACTAAACCTCCGCCAGCTTTATTTACTGGAATTTTGGCTTTCAAAGTTTTCATAATTAAGCTCTCATCTGGATGATACAAATACGCTTTATTAATTTTATTTTGAAATATTTTCACTATAAGTTGCTCTACATCAATACTGTCCAGCAAAAAAAGTTGAAAATCGGTCTCCTTAGAGATTTGATTTGTCAAAAAAAGTGGTTTGTCGTTAACAAAAACTTTATACATTTGTATTATGATTTTTAATAAAGATACAGCCGAAAAAACAGCCGAATTGCTTTTGCAAATAAATGCAATTAAATTGAATCCAGGAAATCCTTTTACATGGGCTTCTGGATGGAAATCGCCAATATATTGCGATAATCGTTTAATCCTCTCGTTTCCAGCCATACGAAATTATGTTAGAGACGAATTTTCTAAAAACATCGAAAAACAATTTGGAAAACCAGATGTAATTGCAGGTGTAGCCACTGGAGCAATAGGCATCGGAATGCTAGTTGCCGAGAGCATGGGATTACCTTTTGTATATGTTCGACCAGAACCCAAAAAACATGGCCGTCAAAATCAAGTAGAAGGTTTTTTACAAAAAGGACAAAGCGTAGTAATTATAGAAGATTTAATCAGTACTGGAAACAGTAGCCTACTTGCCGTTGATGGCTTACGGGAAGCAGGAGCAGTTATAAAAGGTATGGCAGCTATATTCACTTACGGATTTGATGTGGCAGACCAAAACTTCAAAAATGCTGAAATCGATTTATACACACTGAGTAATTATCAAAATTTATTGAATTTGGCAGTTGCAAAAAGTTATATAACCGAAAAAGAAGAGCAAACTTTGAGAGAATGGAATGTTAGTCCATCAACTTGGAATATATAATTTTAGACTGCTTAATCAGAATACAAATAAAATACAACTATGAATTTAGAAAGCCCTAAGGTTACCGTTGAAAAATCTGCACAGGAATTATTTAATTTATTAATCGATGTAAAAAACTTCGAAAAATTAATGCCGGATAATATTGCAAAATTTGAAATTACAGGTGAAGACGCTTTTATTTTTGGATTAAAAGGAATGCCGGAAATTAAATTAAAAATGAAAGATAAAATAGCACCAAACAAAGTAGTTTTGGGCGCTGCAAGTGATAAACTTCCATTTACTTTAGTAGCTAACATTGATACTATTTCCGAACAATCAAGCGCAGTACAACTAAATTTTGAAGGTGAATTCAATACAATGATGGCAATGATGATAAAAGGTCCAATTTCAAAATTCATTGAAACTTTAGCCAACAACATGACAAAACTGTAACAACGTTTCTATAAAAATTTCAAAGCCTTTTAGTTTTTAGCTAAAAGGCTTTTTTATTAGTACAACATCTGCACTTCTTTGAGATTGTATTCACAAATACTATCGTCTTCTAATAGAATTTGAAGTTTTCCCACAGCGGAAACTCCTTTTATAATTCCCATAAAATTGATTTCATTTTCATCCGAAAAAGCTGTTGGAATGCCAGTTTTGAACAATTCATTTGAATATTCCGTCCATAAAAAAGAAGATTTTGCATCATAATCTATTATCATTGCTTCCAACTCTGAAACTATTGCAAAAAGAATTTCTTCTTTATCAAAATTAGCATTACAAATTAAGGCTAACGAAGAAGCTCTTGGTAAATTATGAAAATTCAATTGATTAACATTTAGTCCTAATCCAACAATCGAAGTGATAGTTCCATCGCCTTTGATACTATTCTCAATCAATATGCCACCAATCTTCTTATTGGCTGACATAATGTCGTTAGGCCATTTGATACTTAATTCAGGAATATTATATTTTTTCAAAGCTCTGATTACAGCTAGTGAAACCACTACATTAAGGTTAAAAACAGCTTCATGATCAAACAAAAAACCCTTAACCAAAGCACTCATTATAAGATTTTTACCTGACTCAGAATCCCATTTTGATCCCATTTGCCCCTTCCCTTTCAATTGAGTTTCAGCGGTAACTACTGTGAAATTTTGAACCTCTTGTTTGTTCGATAAACCTTTTAGAAAATCATTTGTAGAATCTATGGCATCGAGTTTGATTAACTTCATCTGTCCTAATTTTGCAAAACATAATTTAATATTATGTTAAGGTTCAAAATTAATCACAAAAAATGGTAACTTTACAAATTCATATAAAAAAATAAATGGCGAAAAAGACTATAAACAATGATGCTCTATTAGCAAACATCATAAAAGGAATAGAAGAAGTAAAAGGAAGTGATATAGATATTCTAGATTTAAGAGAAATAGACACTGCTGTTTGTGACTATTTTGTAATATGCAATGGTAACTCAAATACTCAAGTGAATGCTATTGTTAATTCAATTCAAAAAACAGTTTCTAAAGATTTAAAAGACAAACCTTGGCATGTGGAAGGTTCTGATGTAGCCGAATGGGTATTAATGGATTATGTTCATATTGTAGTGCACGTATTTCAAAAACATATCCGTGAATATTACAACATAGAAAGTCTTTGGGGTGATGCTAAGATCACTAAAATCGAAAACAAATATTAAAGAAATAATTTTCTAATGGCTAAAGATAATAATCCAAATTCGAATAATTTTAAGGTAAGTCCTTGGTTAGTATATACTGCAATCATATTAATTTTTTTAGGAATAAGTTTTGCAACTGGTGGATCAAACTTTCAAGAGCCAGCTCAATTAACATCTTCAAAATTTAATTCCTATTTAGAAAAAGGACAAATTGACAAGGTAATTGTTTATAATAAAAGTGAAGCTGAAGTTTTTTTAAATCAAAAAGCTCTAAGCGATCCTGAACATAAAAAAGTTGCTAAAGACATATTAGACAGACCCAACAAAGGACCTCATTATTCTTTCGACATAGGGAATGATCAAATTTTTCAAACTAAATTGGAAAAAGCTGTTGCTGAAGGCAAATTGAAAGATTTTAATTTTTTACCAAAAAGCAATTGGACAGATATATTAATAAGCCTATTACCTATAATAATAATAATTGGTGTTTGGATCTTTATTATGAGAAAAATGTCAGGTGGCCCAGGTGGTGGAGGCGGTCAAATTTTCAATATTGGAAAATCAAAAGCTAAACTTTTTGATGAAAAAACAGATATCAAAACTACATTTAAAGACGTAGCTGGATTAGAAGGTGCTAAAGAAGAAATACAAGAGATTGTAGAATTCCTTAAAAACCCTGAAAAATATACTAATTTAGGAGGTAAAATTCCCAAAGGAGCATTATTAGTAGGACCTCCAGGAACAGGAAAAACCTTATTAGCCAAAGCTGTTGCAGGAGAAGCGCAAGTACCTTTCTTCTCTCTATCTGGTTCTGATTTTGTAGAAATGTTCGTAGGAGTTGGCGCTTCACGTGTACGTGATCTTTTTAAACAAGCCAAAGAAAAATCTCCAGCAATTATTTTCATTGATGAAATTGACGCTGTTGGTAGAGCTAGAGGTAAAAGCAATATGTCTGGTGGTAATGACGAAAGAGAGAATACTCTTAATCAATTACTAACTGAAATGGATGGTTTTGGAACTAATTCTAATGTAATTGTTTTAGCAGCAACCAATAGAGCTGATGTCCTAGACAAAGCCTTAATGCGTGCTGGACGTTTTGACAGACAAATTTTTGTTGACTTACCAGATATTCGTGAAAGAGCTGAAATTTTTCAGGTTCACTTAGCTCCAATCAAAAAAGTAGAGAATCTTGACCTTGATTTTCTTGCAAAACAAACTCCAGGTTTTTCTGGAGCAGATATTGCTAATGTTTGTAACGAAGCGGCCTTGATTGCAGCACGTAACAATAAAACAGCAGTTGACAAACAAGATTTCCTTGATGCTGTAGATAGAATTATTGGTGGTCTTGAAAAGAAAAACAAAATCATCACTCCTGAAGAGAAAAGAGCAATTGCAATTCACGAAGCAGGTCATGCAACTGTAAGCTGGATGCTTGAACATGCAGCGCCACTTATCAAAGTAACTATCGTACCTCGTGGACAAAGTTTAGGAGCTGCCTGGTATCTTCCAGAAGAAAGACAGATCGTAAGAACTGATCAAATGTTAGACGAAATGTGCGCTACTATGGGTGGAAGAGCAGCTGAGAAAGTAACTTTTGACAGGATTTCGACTGGAGCACTTAGTGATTTAGAAAAAGTAACGCGTCAAGCACGTGCTATGGTAACTATTTATGGTTTGAATGACAAAATAGGAAATGTTACCTATTATGATTCATCTGGACAAAGTGAATACAGTTTTTCTAAACCATATTCTGATGAAACAGCCAAAATAATTGATGCTGAAATTTCAGAATTAATTGAAGGACAGTACAAAAGAGCAATTGAAATTTTAGAAGAAAACAAAGACAAGTTAAATCAATTAGCTGATATCTTGATCGAAAAAGAAGTAATCTTCAAAGATGACTTAGAAGCTATATTTGGAAAAAGAACTTTTGACAAAAACTTAGGTGAAGTAGTTTCATAATTTAAAAATTAACAAATATTTAAAATCTTAATTCAAAACTACGTTTTGAATTAAGATTTTTTTATCTTTGAACGTTTTCAAGTAACACAAAACGATTACTAACAAATTATGAATCTTTTTAAAAAATTATTTGGTTCTAATTCCCCTTCATCGGATGAAGGTGGAAATGATAATTCAAATAGACCTAATCCAGATATCAACTCCCCTTTAGATGAACAATTCATCTATAATTTTAAAAAAAATGGAGGAAAATTTTTATACTGCGAAAATTTAAATGAAGTAAAAGAACAATTTGAAAACATACTTGAAGAAAATGATTGGTTTGAATGCGAAGCTTTATGCTACGAACCTAAACTGTTTTTATTATTAGATGAAAACAAACTTAGTTATGGTCAAAATATTAATCCTAAATTTTTATTATCAGGTTGTGAAAATCTAGTAGCAGAAGAAGGGTCAATTTTATTTTCATCTAATCAAATTAAACAAAAAAAACCCAACGATTTACCCGCCAATATAGTTATTTTGGCAAAAACTAGCCAAATCGTTGAAGGCAAAAGTGATGGACTTAGTGCTATTCGAAAAAAATATTTAACAGAATACCCAACCAATATTACAACAATCAAATATTTTGAAAAAGCCAAGGAGGAAGATTTCACTCAGTACGGAAGCTCTGCAAAAAATTTATATCTATTGCTTTTAGAAGATCTTTAAAATGAATGAAACACTAAAAAGATCAATATCTGGAGCTATTTATATTTTATTACTAATAGCATCAATTCAATACTCTATAGAAACATTTTTTGTACTATTTGGAGTTTTTTTATTAATTGCAGTAAGTGAATTTTGCAATTTAGTACACTTAAACAAGATTGCTCCAATTATAATAGCTTGTTTATTCTATTTCTTTTTTTATAAAATTGCAATAGCTGAAAAAAGTGATGGTTTTATATATATACTAAGGTATAATAGAAGTTTTGATTTAGCCGTATTATTTTTATCTCTTATTGTTTCTTTAAAGTGTATTGTATTTCTATTCGACAACAAGAATTTAAAAGTAGATTCATTTTCAAAATTCGCCTATTTAATTGGCTATATAGTTCTGCCTTTTATTATTATCACAAAAATACCTTTTGGAATTAAAGGTTACAATCCAAATATCCTGATTAGTATTTTTATTTTAATATGGACCAATGATACTTTTGCTTATTTGGTTGGAAAATCAATTGGAAAACATAAATTATTTGAAAGGATTTCTCCTAAAAAAACCATTGAAGGATTCTTGGGCGGTATTGGATTTGCATTAATTGCAAGTTATTTTATTTCAAAATATTTTTTAATGCTTCCAGATAAGAATACTTACATTTGGCTTATAATTGCTGCTATTGTTGGCATTTTTGGAACTATTGGAGATTTAGTAGAATCCAAATTTAAACGAATTTCAGAAAAAAAAGACAGTGGAAACATCATGCCTGGACATGGAGGCATCCTAGATCGACTAGATAGTGTTATCTTTGTAGCACCAATTATATTTTTATTTTATCAAATTTTAAATTATGTTTCATAAAGAAGGAACTCAAAGTATTTTATTAGGTACAATTGTAACTGCTGTAATTTTCTTAGCATCAGATCATTTCATTCAAACAGAATGGATCAAAATGACTATTGAAATTGTAACACTATTATTATTGATTATCATTTTGCAATTTTTTAGAAATCCAAAAAGAACTGTAGAAATCAATGAAAATCACATTATTGCTCCTGTAGACGGAAAAGTAGTCGTTATAGAAGAGGTATTTGAAAGCGAATATTTTAAAGACAAAAGGATTCAAGTTTCAATATTTATGTCTCCCATAAATGTTCATGTTACACGATATGCCATAAGTGGTCTTGTAAAGTTTAGCAAATACCACCCTGGTAAATTCCTTGTAGCTTGGCACCCAAAAGCTAGTGAAGAAAATGAGAGAACAACCATTGTTGTAGAAAATCAAACTTTTGGAGCTATTTTGTACCGTCAGATTGCTGGTGCATTAGCAAAGCGTATAGTAAATTATGCACAAGAAGGAATGCAAGTTGTACAAGGAACTGATGCAGGTTTTATTAAATTTGGATCAAGAGTTGATATTTTTTTACCTTTAGGTACTCCAATTAATGTGGAATTAAATCAAAAAGCAATTGGAGGGAAAACAATAATTGCAATTAAAGCTTAATGATTGAAGAAGATTTAGACAAACGATTTCAAGAAGCAGTGGAAATTGCTTCTTTTATGACACAAGCATCTTTGCCTCAAGATGTACAATTACGTCTTTATGCCTTTTACAAACAGGCGACATTTGACAAAAGCAACTTTACAGTTACAGACAATTCTGATTTAAGAAATGCATTCAAAACAAATGCTTGGATTCAAATTAGCCATCTTACACAAGATGAAGCTAAAAAAAAATATATCAAATTAATTCATTCCCTAATAAAGTAATAGTATTATTTTCATGAAAAAAAACACTTTTATCTTAGCAAATTTGCTCTTTATTTTGGTCTTAATTTCTTGTAATGAAAAAAAAATGACTGAGGTTGTAGAAGTTCCATTACCAACAGTACAAGAAAAAATAAAAATAGGCAATCCAAATGATGTCAAAGCCGCAGAAGGTTCATTTCAAATGGAAAAAATTGCTTTTGGATATGAAGATTTAGCCCCAGATATATCGGCTTTAACATTAGAATCTCATTATGGTAAACATTATTTATATTTTACCAATAATCTTAACAAAGCCGTTTTAGGTACAAAATTTGAAAACCTTACTATAGAAGATCTTTTAAAAACATTAGATATTAATGATCCCATAATACGTAATAATGCAGGAGGATATTATAATCATAGTTTATATTTCAAAACTATTTCACCAAAAGCAGGAGGCGAGCCAATAGACACATTGGCATCAAGTATCAATAAGGATTTTGGTTCTTTTTCTAATTTTAAAACTTTATTTAAAGAAACCGCAATAAAGCAATTTGGATCAGGTTGGGTATGGTTAGTAGTTGATAAAACTGGAGTACTCCAATTAACAACTACACAAAATCAAGACAATCCATTAATGACATATGCACCTGTTGTAGGATTCCACGGAACACCTATTTTAGGAATTGATCTTTGGGAGCACGCTTACTTTCTAGATTATCAATACAAAAAGAAAAACTATATAGATGCGTTTTTCAATATAGTCAACTGGGAAAAGGTAAATGATAATTACAGAGCTACTTTCAAAAAGTAACTTTAATTAGACATTAATTCAGCTTATCAAAATTAAATATTCAAAATATTAAAAAAAGATCTCTCATAGAGATCTTTTTTGCGTATAAAGCTTTCTTTATGTTAAAATGCCTTGAAAAATAAAATTTTAACAGATACCATCTTTAAAAACAATCTTAAATTAGTTAAACACTGATAATCTTTAAGTTATAGAAATTTCATGTTGTAATTTTGTCACTCAAAAAACAATATAAAATGAAAAAGAATCTTTTTGCATTATTTTTAATAATTATTACTCTATTACAAGCCTGTCAATCAGATGATACCACTACGAGCAATGAATCAAAAGTAGTCTTAAATTCAAACACTACGGAATTGTCAAATCGAATGGATTATTCCAATTCTGGTGTTATTACATTAACAACCTCAAAATTAACTTCCAGAAATACAGCAATACAAGGAACGGATAATTTCCCGATGTCATTATTGGCAGAAGTAAATTCTCCAACTTATGATGGAAAAAAACTTACCGCTACACATGTAGATGTAAAAGATAATTATGCATATGTTTCATACAATACGCAAGGAGAAACCTATTTGGGAGGAATTGACGTAATTGACATTTCACAACCAAATAATCCTAAATTAGTAGTTCAGGCAATATTACCAAATACTGACATTAGTACCGTTGTTTACAATAATGGTATCCTATATATCTCTGGAGCTACAAGCAAAGATGCAAATCCAGAATTAACTTCTTCAGCATTTGTTGGAAAAATGCCTTTACAAAACGGATTATTAACCAATGATTATTCGCGTGTTTCTTTAACTGGAAATGTTGGTACAGGTGTAGCTATTGCTAATTCAAATTATTTTACAATTTCTGGAAATAACGGAGTTTTAGCTAAAATCAATAACTCAACAAATGAAATAAATACATCTATATCAATTGCCGATTTAAGAGCTTTGGGTTATATCACTAATAAAGTAGTTGTCCTTAGTGGTACTGAAGGCATCAAAATTTACAACTCTGACACAATGGCTTTAGTTTCATCAATTACTACATCAACTGATGTTCCAGATGCCAAAAGAACAATTGATTTTCAAGGCTCAAATTTACTAGTAGCAGATGGATATAGCGGTTTGAAAGTCTTTAACTCAACTGGAAGTTTATTACAAACCTTGGCTTTACCTACAGGAATCACAAATATAAATCAAGAAGATATAGTTACGAATGCCGTTTCGGTAAATGGTGATTATGTATATAGTGCAAATGGTGCCGCAGGAATAGCCGTTTACAAAAACTTGAATAACACTTTAGTTTCATTAGGGAGTATTTATTTAGGAGGTTCTGCCAATTATGTAAAAAGTGTTGGCGATTATATTTTTGTTGCCACAGGAACCGGAGGTTTAAAAATTATTAAAAAGCTATCGGCTTCAATTAACTGTACAAGTTTTCCAACATACAAAGGTGGAGATTGGCTAAATGTTAATTCAGGTGAAAACTTAAGTTATCAAGGTGCTGCTTCACTACAAGGAATAAACGTAAATCAAAACTTAACATTCTGTGGTTCGCTTTCAGTAGCTCAAGGAATAAATATTAATAGCGGAGGTGTCTTTACCATGAAAGGTTCAATGGCACAAGGAAATTACAACAATCCTTATTTATCTCTTAATGTAAATGGTACGCTAAAAATAGATGGTAGTATTCTAATTTACGGAAACCTTATCCTAAACAGTGGTGCTCGTGTAGAATTTGCTTCAGGCTCTTCTATCACGGTTTATGGAAATGTTACCAAAAACAATGGTGTAACCATTTCAGGAGATTTTACCGATACAATGAATAAGTTGAAATAATAGTTTCGAAGTACTATAAACAGAAAGGCTGTTTCATCAATTGTATGAAACAGCCTTTCTTATTTTTGGAGCATTAACAGCAATAATTTTCAAGAAGTATAGTACCCGCTATCCGTTACAATCTTTTTGTTTTTAAAGAAAAAACAAAAAGGATTTTCACTTGTATCGGGGCTAAAGAGAAACAGATCACTTCTTTTTTAATTATTTACAATTGGTAGATAAAGGATTCCAAAGGTTTAATTGAAATTCTTGATTTTCCCTCGCCATTTACAACTATTAACTGAATAGTACTCCCATATAATTGATCTTTGATGGTGTAATTACCATCTTTCAAATTCCATTTAGTAATAATATCTACAGGGATTTTTAATTCAAAAATATTAGTAACTTCAGAAGAAAAATTAGTAAGTACAATTAATCTTTGATTATCTGACCAGCGAACAAATGAATATACATGATTAGGATCATATCCAAGTCCAGCTTGACGATTTACTTCCTGAAGGTCTTGAAACTCCCCCATTACTGCTGGACTTTTGGCAGAAAAGCTTAATACTCTTTTATAAAAATCACGCAGTTCTTTTTCGCTTTGTGTAAGTTTCTCTCCATCAAAAGCGCCATTATTCATCCACCTTTGATGATTTGGAACTCCTACATAATCAAAAATTGAAGTCCTAGAATGAGAACCAAATCCTCCATTTTCATTACCAGCCTCCCCTACTTCTTGACCAAAATAAATCATAATTGGCGCCGAAGTTATCATCGCAGAAACAACCATCATTGGTTTTCCTTTTTCTGCAGAACCTGCAAATTCTGGACTTGCCAATCGTTGCTCGTCATGATTATCTAAAAACTTCAGCATATGAACATCAATATCTGCTAATCCTTTTTGAATATAAGACAAACCATCTGGAGGTGTTTTTCCTTGAATAATGTCTTTCAATTTATCATAGGTTTCTACTTTATCATACAAATAATCCATTTTTCCTAAATGAATATAATTGCGATATTCTTTTGGATTGTAAACCTCTGCTATTAGAAAAGCATCCGGATTTGCATTTTTTATTGACGAATTCATATAACTCCAAAACTCATAAGGAACCATTTCCGCCATATCATATCTAAAACCATCTACACCTTTGGCAGTCCAGTACAAAGCAATATCTCTAAATTTGATCCAAGAACTTGGTACACTTTTGTCTTTCCAAAAGTCAAAATGTTCTTTATAGGAAAGTTTATCAAATCCTGTAGGTAATTCCGGAAAATCTTTCGAACCATCTGGTCGAATACCATAATTTACTTTTACTGTTTCGTACCAGTCATTTTTATCAGGCTTTGCCATTCTAGATCCATTCCCTGTCCATTTCGCAGGATTCTCATCAAATTTCCCGTCAATCAAAGGATTGCGTTCACCATTTAAAGGTTTATCACCATCAGGCAATTGGAATGGAGTATTTGGGATGTAATAAAAATTATTATCTCTTTTATATTCAACAGTAACATCATCATCGGCACCAAAATCTCTTACACCTTTTGGATTCGTTTTACCTTCATACTTACGGGCAATATGATTAGGAACTATATCAATAATTACTTTAAGATTTGCTTTATGAGTACGTTTAATCAAAGCCTCAAATTCTTCTAAGCGTTTTTCTGGATTTACTGCTAAATCCGGGTTAACATTATAATAATCTTTAACAGCATAAGGAGAACCAGCTCTCCCTTTCACTACTTCAGGATCATCATTTGAAACTCCTATTGCAGTATAATCTCGTATCACAGCATGATGCGGAACTCCTGTATACCAAATATGCGTAACTCCAAGATCTTTTATTTCCTGAAGTGCTTTGTCTGTAAAATCATTAAATTTCCCAACTCCATTTTCCTCAATGGTTCCCCAAGGTTTATTAGTTGTATTTTTATTGCCAAATAATCGAGTAAAAACCTGATACACTACCGCCTTATTTTCGGAAACAACTTCTTTCTTTTGTACACTCATTTTTACATCTTTAGTTTTACATCCTGCAGTTATAAGCAAAATACCTACTACTGTCATTACTATTTTTTTTGTGTTCATTTTTTTTTAAATCATAAAAATTAAAAATATACAATTGACACTTATCAATATTGTACCAACCTATAAATTTAAGGATTTTTCAAAAAAAAACAACAAACAACACCTCTAGAACATAGACTTTTTACCAGTCGAAAACCACTACAACGTAATAGAAAATCTCTTTGTTTATAACTATTTATTTTCTAAAAAAATTCCTCACCCTATTCCTCTAACAAACTGTTATAAATAAATCCTAATATTTAAAGGGTTTGTCTCATTTTTCATAAATTTACAAAAAAATCAAGACCCTTGAAGAAATCTTTATATTTCATTATTTATAACCTGGTATTACTTAGTACAACCTTTGTTTTGGCACAAGCTCCAAAAAAAATACATATTGAACAATCTGACTTTGCCGATGTTGATCAGCTAAAGTATCCAGATGCTCTTTTACTTACTGGAAATGTAAAAGTAAGCCATGATGGCGTAATCCTAACCTGCAATAAAGCCTATTTTTTTCAGAAAGAAAATTATTTAAAAGCTTTTGGAAATGTTCAATTGGTGCAGGGAGACACTTTATATTTAAATAGTAATTATGCAGAGTATAGTGGCGAATTAAAAAAAGCCTTTGCAACCGGTAATGCTGTAATGAGCTCACCCGATGCTACTTTAGCAACTGATACTATTAATTTTGATCGAAATATTCAAGAAGTATTTTACAACACAGACGGAACTATTATCAACAAAGACAATACTTTAAAAAGTAAATCGGGAAGATATTACGTAAAACAGAAAAAATTTCAATTTTTAACTGCGGTAACACTTACCAATAAAACTTATGAAATCAAGTCTAATCATTTAGATTTTTACAGTAATTCAGGGCATTCTTACTTATTTGGACCATCTACAATTACCAGTAAAACTAATTACATTTATACTGAAAAAGGATTTTATGATACCAAAAAAAATCTAGCTCATTTTTTAGATAAATCCTACATCAAATATGATGACCGAGTCATAAAAGGAGATAGCTTGTATTATGACCGAAATAAAGAATTTGCATCAGCAACTCGAAATGTAAAAATAACTGATTCTATCAATCGTGGTGTTGTTCGAGGACATTATGCTGAATTATACAAGAACAAAGACTCTATGTTTGTAACCAAAAGAGCATTGGCTGTCAATTTTGTAGACAACGACTCAGTCTATATTCATGGCAAAAAACTAATGGTTACAGGTAAAGAAGGAGATAGAATCCTCCGTGCTTTTAACAATGTTCGTTTTTACAAAACTGATATGAGTGGAAAATGTGATTCTATTCATTCTAGCTCTAAAATTTCTTTGACAAAATTAATAGGAAACCCAATACTTTGGAATGGAGATAGCCAAATAACCGGAGACATAATGCATCTTATTGGGGATAAAAAAACACAAAAACTAGATTCCCTCAAAGTCCTCAACAATACTTTTCTAGTCTCAAAAGACACACTCGGAACTGGATATAATCAAACCAAAGGGCAAAATTTATTTGGAAAATTCAAAGATGGAAAACTCCATGATGTAGATATAATAAAAAATGCTGAAGTTATATACTACATGAGAAATGATGCTAAGGAGCTCATCGGAATTAATAAAAATGTAAGTAGTAAAATCAATATTATTTTTGATCAAAATGCAATAGATACGATTACTTTTTTCACACAAGTAGACGGAGATATATACCCTGAATCTGAATTACCCGAAAATGCCAGAACACTTCGGGGACTAAATTGGCGTGGCGATGAAAGAATAAAATCTAAAGATGATGTTTTTAGCGAAGAAGAAAATGCCGAAGAACTAAAAATCATTGAAGCAACTCAAAAAGACAAAGCAAAAGAAAGTGTCCCTATGAAAGTTCGAAAAGAAACTTTGAATTACGATAAGAAAAATTCAAAGAAATAAACTAAATATATTAGTAAAATTCAGGTTACATGTTTTGGCATTGAAAACAAAACTACAAACCTTTAAAACTTATAAAAGTGAATCCCGATTTCATAAAATATCAAGCACAAACTTCCCCTTATCCTTTGGGTATGGAAGTCTCACATGCCATAGGATCTTATATTTTTGACACTGATAATAAAAAATATTTAGATTTTGTAGCAGGTGTCTCTGCTTGTACTCTTGGTCATCAAAATAAAAGAGTAAATGATGCTATAAAAGACCAATTAGACAAATATTCGCATGTTATGGTTTATGGTGAATATTCACAAAGTCCTGCGGTAGAATATTGTAAGTTAATGGCATCTCTTCTACCCGCTCCCTTAGACAAAACCTATTTGGTTAATTCAGGAACAGAAGCAATTGAAGGCGCTTTGAAACTTGCAAAAAGAGTAACAGGAAGGAGTCAACTTATTTCATGTCACAATGCCTATCATGGAAATACCATGGGATCAATGAGCGTAATGGGATTTGAAGAACGCAAACAAGCTTTTCGTCCTTTACTTCCAGATATCGATTTTATAACATTCAATAACGAAGCTGATTTACAAAAAATAACTACCAAAACAGCTGGAATCTTATTAGAAACCATTCAAGGTGGAGCTGGCTTTATTGAGCCACATAATGATTTTCTGCAAAAAGTAAAAGCAAGGTGTATTGAAGTAGGTGCTTTGATGATCTTAGATGAAATTCAACCAGGTTTTGGTAGAACTGGTGCTCTTTTTGGATTTCAAAACTATGATGTAGTTCCAGATATTGTTGTGATGGGAAAAGGAATGGGAGGCGGAATGCCAGTAGGAGCTTTCACCACTTCATCAGCAATGATGGATTTATTGACAGAAAATCCAAAATTAGGCCACATTACTACGTTTGGAGGACACCCTGTCATAGCGTCAGCTTGCTTAGCGACTTTGAAAGAATTAACTGAAACCAATATAATTACAGATACTTTAGAGAAAGAAAAACTTTTTAGATCACTTTTGGTACATCCTTTGATACAGGAAATAAGAGGAAGAGGATTAATGCTTGCAGCTATGACTGCGAATGCTGACATCACAAATGAAGTGATTTTAAAATGCCAAGACAGAGGTTTAATTCTATTTTGGTTGCTGTTTGAAGGCTGTGCCATCCGAATTACTCCACCTCTTACTATTTCGGAAGAAGAAATTCGAGAAGGTTGCGCGATAATTATAGAAGTAATGAACGAGATTATGGCTAAAGATAAATAATTTATATTTGAATAAAACACAAAGAATTCAGATTTTATATTTTAAAAAAATGCCTTTTATATTACCATTCATATTTAGTATTACTATTGAAAAAAAACATGTTAATTAAATTGTTCACAACAAATAGAAATCTTCCTCATATCAATAATACGTTTTCCTAATTTTATTTAAGGATAATTTAAAAACACACAGTATGCAATTAAGCAACGAAGAAGAAGATTATAACTTATCCCTATCCAAATTTGAGTCTATGTTGAAAACCAACAAAGTACTCTTTTTTGACTCCGAAGAATTTGAAGAAATTATTCTTCATTATCTCGATATGGGCAAGACTGCATTGGCCAAAAAAGCTCTAAAATTAGCTTTGGAACAACATCCAAGATCTAGTGGCCTTAAATTAGTCCAAGTAGAAATGCTAATTTATGATGATAAACTCGAAATAGCTGAAAAGTTATTGAATGAGTTGTTCGCTATCGAACCTACAAACGAAGAAATATATATTCAGAAGGCCAATATTTGCTCTAAAAGGGATCAACATGAAAAAGCTGTTGAAATGCTTAAAATAGCATTACAATATACTGATGACTATGCCGATGTGTACAACTTAATTGGTATGGAATATCTTTTTATGGACAATCTTGAATTAGCCAAAGAAAGCTTTATAAAATGTCTCGAAGAAGATTTAGAAGACCAATCTGCTTTATATAATGTGGTTTATTGTTTTGAATTTTTAGACCAAAACCAAGAAGCGATTGCTTATTTAAATAAATACATCAACAAAAATCCATACAGCGAGATTGCTTGGCATCAGTTGGGACGCTTGTTCTATGGCGTAAAAGAATATGAAAGTGCCATCCGCGCATTTGATTATGCAACTCTTATAGATGAAGAATTCCTTGGTGCTTTTATGGAAAAAGCAAAAGCACTGGAACGCTTAAAAAAATATGATTTAGCTATTGAAAGCTACAACAGAACATTGGAATTGGATGATGCTACTTCCTATGCTTTACTTCGAATAGGTAAATGCTATGAAAGATTAGGCAACAAAGTTTTGGCTCTTAAATATTATAATAAAACGGTTCATGAAGACCCTTTGTTAGACAAAGGTTGGATTGCCATTACCGATTTCTATGTACGCCAAAAAAACTTCCAAAAAGCATTATTTTTTGTCAACAAGGCTTTAGCTATTGACAATCAAAATAAATTGTACTGGAAACGTTTCGCAGCTATTAACAAACAAATGAACCTGTTTGAAGAAGCTGAATTTGGCTATAGAAAAGCTGTAGAATTTGGAGATCACCAACTTGACACTTGGTTATTTTGGGTAGATATCCTTCAGTTTTTAGGTGAATTCGAAAGCGCTATTCAAACATTACTACAAGCTACGGAGTATTTCCCAGAGGAAAATGAAATCGAATATCGATTAGCAGGATTGTATTTTATGATTTCAGATAATATCAAAGCCAAATTTCACTTGAGTAATGCCTTACGCTTAAATTCTGAAAACTACATACTTCTAGAAGATTTATTTCCAGTTGTGTGGCAAAAGAAAATGGTAAGAAATTATATTGACAAACATAACATACAATAATGATTGAAGTTTTAAGAAAACGTTTTGGCTTATTAGGTCGTAATATTAGTTATTCCTTTTCAAAAGGATATTTCACAGAAAAATTCAGTAATGAACATTTTGAAAATTGTTCTTATGAAAATTTTGATATTCCTGAAATCAATTATTTCACTGAATTAAGGAAAAACAATACCGATCTTAATGGACTAAACGTTACTATTCCATACAAGCAGGATATATTACCTTTCTTGGATAAATTATCTAAAAACGCATCTGAAATTGGAGCAGTAAATACTATAAAATTCACCAAAAAAGGAAAATTAAAAGGATACAATACCGATTATTATGGTTTTCTAAAATCATTGAAGCCTTTATTGGAAACGCATCATAAAAAAGCCCTTATTTTAGGAACTGGCGGTTCATCAAAAGGAGTTGCTTTTGCTTTAGACAAATTAGACATTGCCTATACATTTGTATCACGTGAAGCTAAAGAAAACTGTATTAGCTACGAACTAATCAATGCAACTACATTTGATAACTATCAAATTATCATCAATTGTTCTCCTGTAGGAACTAGTCCGAATGTTGATGCTTTTCCGCTTATCCCTTATGAATACTTCACAGAAAAACATATTGCTTACGACTTAATTTATAATCCTGCAGAAACTGCATTTCTAAGCAAAGCAAAAGCTCAAGGAGCCAAAATAAAAAATGGTATGGATATGCTTATTTTTCAAGCCGAAAAAGCTTGGAAAATTTGGAACAAATAAAGAATCCTCATTTTACAAAAAACAAAAGCCCTCAAAATGGATCTTAATTTTGAGGGCTTTTGATATAGAAATAAACCCTTTTATTCTGTTCGAATATTTTATTTTAAAGCTAAAAAACCTACTTCAACTGGAATTCAATTTTCTTAAAGCTTAAATCCATTTCTTTAAAAGTTTCTGGAACGTTTGCATTCCAATTATTAATCTTACCGCGCAGTACAGAACCACTTTTGGTTTCCCCAACTATCAGAATGCGGTTAATTATAATATTATTCAAATCCGCCTGGGTTTTGCTGGTATGTTTATAATTAATTTCCTGATAGAATGACAACTGATCCATCGGGATAGTCACTCGAACCCATTTATCACTTAGAATTTTCTGATCTAATTGAATAATAATGGAGGCGTTCAGGTTTGTATTGTCGCCTAGTGTAATACCTATATTGACTTTACCATCTTCCAAAGCATCAACAATAGAATCATTTACATAGTTAGCATAAGTAGCTTTTAAACTTTCTACACTAGGTATTTTGGTTTTAGCACTATTGATTTTCAAGTCGAATACCAGATTTTCGATATCTCCAAATTTATGACCTCGAGCGAGGATATTACATTCAAAACCATTTGAGTGTTGATGATTCCAATCGGCAATTTTTTTTAAAAGCACAATATCAATAGTATTAAGATTGTTACAGCTACTATTTGCTTTTATGTTATTGTCAAAACTGTAACTACTACCTGTCAATTTCAAATTGGTCCATTCAGCAATATTTCCATTGGTAGAGTGATTCCAACCACTAAAGTTCAAATCAGAAAGACTTTTATTTTGTACTTTTCCATCGTAATCACCAAAAAGACTGACGGTTTTAACATTAGTCACTATGCCTTGTCCACAGTTAACAATACTAGCAACCGAATAGCTTGTATAATCAGTAAGTTTTTGAACACTTTCATTGCCTGATGAACTGATTGTTGTAATTGAATTAGCCGTGTTAAAACCAGATACAGTTGACGAAGCAGTTTTACCTCCACCACAAGCAGTTAAGCTAAAAAGAATAATAGATAAGACATAGATCTTGATTAGGTTTTGCATATTCTCTCGAATTCTTCTTTAGTTTTGATTGTTTAAAATATTACAAAACGAACATATTTAGAATCTAAGCCAAAATACAAATTTGAAAGCATTCACAACAGCTCAAAAACTCATTTTTTTTTAATCCTAAAAACCATTCTCCTAATTTCCATCAATCGCATACTCCCTTTTAGAAACTTAAAAAAACGAGTTAGTAACTAGACCAAATTCAAATAACGTATAAAAAGAAAGAATTACCTTAAATAATAAGCTATAATCAAAAGTTTTATTTTGTATTTTGGCGCACCTTTAGTATCTTTCGCATTCAATAAATAAAAACCTTAAACATTTACAAAATGTTAGAAGAAAAGAATGATAACCTGGCTCTTAACGAAAATGAGACAGACGGAAAAGTAGTAAGTGAATTGCAAGAAACAATTCAGTCTGAAACACCTATAGTGACCGAAAATGAAATCAGCGATTCAGTTGCAGAAGAAAATACAGTAATTCCAGAAGTGGAAACTGTATCAACAACTGATGAAAATGCAGCCGATGAAAAGCAAACCGTTCTCGACGCCATTGCCGAAACAAATGCTGAGGAAAGTGAAGATGAAACATTAAAAGAGCGTCACGACATTCCGTTGCTTGATTATGAAGCATTACCAATGGAAACACTTGTAAATGAATTGAAAAATTTAGTTACAAATGAAAAAGTAATGTCTATTAAAGAGCATGTTGAAGAAATTCGAAAAGCATTTTTAGCCAAATACAATCACTTTATTGAAGAGAAAAGAGAAGAATTTAATCAGGAGAACCAAGATCCTAACGAAGAATTCCAGTACCATTCTCCTTTAAAATCTAAGTTTGATCAATATTACACGATATACAAAGACAATAAAAATGTTCATTTTAAAAGTCTTCAATCTAATTTAAAAACCAATCTGGAGGTTCGATTAGCCATTGTAGAAGAACTTAAAGAATTAATTAATCCGCAAGCCAACATCAAAGACACCTTAAATCATTTTAATGAATTAAGAGAAAGATGGAAAAATGCGGGTTCTATTCCAAAAGACAAATACAATCACGTTTGGAATAATTATCACTTCCACGTTGAGAATTTTTATGACTATTTACACCTTGATAGAGAAGCAAGAGATATTGACTTTAAATACAATCTAGATCAAAAGCAAAAAATCGTTGCTCGTGTTGAAGAATTATTAAAAGAAGCCGATATCAATAAAGCATTTAGAGAACTTCAAGATCTTCACCGTATCTGGAAGGAAGACATTGGACCAGTTTCTAGAGAACACCGTGATGAGATTTGGAATCAATTTAGTGAGCTAACAAAAAAAATGCACGATAAGCGTGAAGTATTGTTTGAAAGCCAAAGAGGAACCGAACTTGAAAACCTGGAAAAGAAAAAAGAAATTATTGCCCAAATTGAAGTTTTAGCTACTGAAAAAGTAAATGCGCATTCACAATGGTTGCTTCAGATTGAAAAAGTTGAGGCATTACGTACTGCTTTTTTCTCTGCCGGAAAAGTTCCATCTGATGTAAATGAAGCTACTTGGGCATCATTTAAAACAGCTGTAAGAAACTTTAATAGCTTTAAAAATTCTTTTTACAAAGACATTAAAAAAGACCAAAACGACAACCTTAATAAAAAAATTGCTTTGGTTAAAAAAGCCAAAGAATTACAAGAAAGCGTTGATTTTGCAAGTACTACTCCTATTATGAAGCAAATTCAGGAAGAGTGGAAAAAAATTGGTCATGTCCCTAGAAAATATTCTGATAAAATCTGGAATGAATTTAGAGAAGCTTGTAACCATTATTTTGATAAATTAAAAGAACACAAAAGTGTAGAAAACGTTGACGAAGTAGAAGCTTTTGACAAAAAGAAAGCCTATTTAGAAACATTAAGAGCATTTGAATTAACAGGAGATCACAAAACAGATTTGGATGCCATCAAATTACATATAGAAACTTGGAAAGGATTTGGAAAAGTTCCATTCCCAAGAAGACATATCGAAGGAAAGTTCAATAAAATCTTAGATGCTTTATTTGAAAAATTAAGCTTGAGCAAAAAAGACACTGAAATGATGCGTTTCTCTAACAGAATGGATCATTTATCTGAAAGTAACGATACTCGTAAACTTGATAATGAGAAGATTTTCTTGATGAGAAAAATTGAAGAAGTTCAAAACGAAATTTTCCAATTAGAGAATAACATTCAGTTTTTTACTAATACAAAAAATGCTAAAAAAGAAAATTCAATAGTATTAGAAGTTCGTAAAAACATTGCTATTCACAAAGAAAGCCTTGATGTTTGGAAAGAAAAATTAAAACAATTGAGAAATTTAGGTCAAGAATAAATTTAAACTTTCAATTACATACAAAGCCTCATACTTTCATTAGTTTGAGGCTTTTTTATACCGCAAAACAAACAATTTTAACTTTCATTTACCATAATACCCTCGTTAATCAAAAACCTATTCTCTAAATTTGCCACATGAAAACTTTTTGGAAATTTATCGTATTTACTGGTCTATTGATTCAGTCTACATTTGCATATAGTGCAAATCACGATGCTGTAATTACATTTCAAAAAGAAAACAATACTGAATTTGGTAAAGAAAGTTTAAGTACTTCTCATTTCATTCAACCTAGTATAGAAAGAGGAACTCCGGATCTAAAACACAACAACCGTATTCCAGTTGGTTTAAGCAGTAACACATTACTCCCATTATTTACAAGTCTAAAAGAAAATAACATTAAAATAGTACTATCAAACCAAGACATCGACAGATGTGCAGAAGTTTCGATTTTACTTTTCCCCTTCCATTATTTTTGGTGATTTAATTACATGATCTCGTTTTATAAAAGTTAAAAAACTTTTAATTTCTTCTTGATTCAAACAGAACCAAGAAAACAAATCATTATGTATAATTCTCAAAAAAACAAAAAATGGATACTTCCGTAACAATAATAGGCCTTGTAATTACAGTATTAATAGGCATTCCTCTGACTTTAGTATTTCGCTCAAACATTTCGAATAAAAATAAAATAACCCAAATAAAGAAACAATACAGTCAAAACGGTCATTATGATTTTGATTTAACCGAAACACAGAACAAAAAAATCATATCTATAGATCAAAAAAACAAAGGTTTCTTATTTATCGATTTTAGCTACAAAGAAGAAACTGCCTATTTTGTAAATCTAAAAAACATTCTTTTGTGCAATTTATCAGTAACAACTCAAAGCAAATTAGGAACTGTCTCAAAAGTCGAAATAGAACTGGTTCATAAAGACACGATGAAAAAAGAAATGATTCCAGTTTACAATATCGAAAATCATTTTCTAGACTTTAATTGTTTATATGAAGATCACAGATTAGCTCAAAAATGGGTAGACACAATCAATGAATGCATACTCTAATAACTTAACAAAGAGACTCATTTGAGTCTCTTTGTTTGTAAATAGACAACACTCAACATGATAATTATCATTTTTATTACTAAAAAGTCAGACTAATTTTGATTACATATAAAAATGTATCTCTATGGAAACCTCACTTATTCAAAAATACAATGTTCCAGGACCCCGTTACACGAGTTATCCTACGGTTCCTTATTGGGATGAGTCAGGATTTACAAATGAAATCTGGATCGAAACTCTAAAAAAATCTTTCTTCGAAAGCAATGATAAAGAAGGCATTAGTTTATATATTCATTTGCCTTTTTGCGAAAGCTTATGTACTTTTTGTGGTTGCAATAAACGCATTACCAAAAATCATGCGGTCGAAAATCCATACATCGAAGCTGTTATAAAAGAATGGACACTGTATTGCACAATTTTGGGCGAAAGACCAAAAATCAAAGAAATTCATTTGGGCGGAGGAACACCTACCTTTTTCTCCATAGAAAATCTTGAAGACTTAATGAACGGAATATTATCTCATGCCGACAAAGCAGAAGGATACGAATTCAGTTTCGAAGGACATCCCAACAACACAACTCATGCTCATTTGCAGAAATTATACGATTTAGGCTTTAGAAGAGTCAGTTTTGGAGTTCAGGATTATTCCGAAAAAGTCCAAAAAGCCATCCATAGAATCCAGCCTTTTCACAACGTAGCCAAAGTAACATTCTGGGCCAGACAAATTGGCTATACATCCATAGGTCATGATATTATCTTTGGACTCCCCTTTCAGGAAATTGAAAATATCGTTGATACCATCGAAAAAACAAACTCATTACAACCCGATCGATTGGCATTTTACAGTTATGCGCATGTACCTTGGATAAAAGGCAACGGACAACGCGGATTTCGTGATGAAGACATTCCCAAAGATGAAACTAAAAGAAAATTATACGAAGTTGGAAAAGAATTACTTTTCGAAAATGAGTATCATGAAATCGGTATGGATCATTTTGCATTAAAATCCGACAGCTTATACAACTCTTTCGACAATAAAAAACTACATCGAAACTTTATGGGCTACAGCTCATCCAAAACCCAATTAATGATTGGATTGGGAGTTTCATCTATCAGTGACAGCTGGTATAGTTTTGCTCAAAATGTCAAGAATCTCGAGGATTATTACCAAATATTAGAATGGGGCAAGTTACCCGTATATAGAGGTCATCATTTATCTACTGAAGACCTCATCATCCGAAAACACATTCTGAATCTAATGTGTCAATTCGAAACCAGTTGGGAAGATTCCGCCAATTATGTTCCCGAAATTCCAGAAATTTTGATCCAGCTTGAAGAGATGGAAAAAGATGGTCTATTGATTATAAACGAAAACAAAATTCTAGTTACCGAAAAAGGAAAACCATACGTGCGTAACATCTGCATGGCGTTCGATTTACGATTGAAAAGAAAGACACCAGATACGGCATTATTTTCTATGACGATTTGAAATTTGTATAGTATTTAGGAGCAGAGAATTTAGACATTTTCAGGAAGCATGGGTTCCCGCACACGAGGCTGAAAGCCGAACTGGCGAAGCAATCCGTTGCAATCTTGTTGCCCAAACCCCGGGCAACAAGGATTTCCACTACTATCGGGGATAGGATGGCTTGAGTTTCAAAAGAAGGTTTAGGGTTTTCTGTAAAGTTATTGAACCTCAACCATAAAGTTTTTTACTCTCAATATTGTCATTCCGAGGAACGAGGAATCTCCGCAATACTATTCCGTAAATTTTTCCATATCTAAATTATCATTACTAACGGTAGTATTCTTTTATTTGTAATCAAAACACTACTTTAGTATTATGCAATTTCAAGAAGGATATCACACGTACTACATTTATATAATCACCAATAAAGCAAAGACTGTTTTATATACGGGTGTTACCAATCATTTAAAAATACGTTTGGAGCAACACAAAGACAATATAATATCTAAAAACAAAACATTTGCCTCAAGTTATAATGTTCATTTTTTGCTTTACTATGAAAAGTTTATTTGGATACAGGAAGCTATTACCCGTGAAAAAGAAATAAAAGGCTGGAGACGAGAAAAGAAATTAGACCTCATAAAAACAATTAATCCAGACCTTGATTTTTTGAATCACTTATTTGACTAAAATTGCGGAGCTACTTGTGCAGATTCCTCCTACGTCGGAATGACAAACTTATGTGATAATGCAAACCTAATGTATACTCTTGTCCCTTGTAAGCGAAAATCTCCCACTCTGGAACACAATCTAAATTCTGTCTATAATCAAAACTATCTAGCAAAAACCTTTACGAAGCAGATAATTCCATCTCCGAAGACTATAATTGGGAGTACGAAGCATACAACAGGCTGTACGAAGACCATATCAGAGAGTACGAAGCCCGTATCAGGACGACGGAAGCTCTCATCAGGGTATTATTTTCTCTTCAGAAGCCTTATTTTACTGCGAGGAGCAAAAAAACATCTACAATAAACAAAAAACACATGTATAGGTTTGTGATTTTAAATCTCTATATTTGAAATAGAGTAAATATTTAAGCAAATCTTCGTTAATGAGCCACATTTTAAATATATGTACAGAAGTTTGTTTCGTATATAAATGAGTTAGTGGCAAACTTGCCTAAAATGAATTAATATCTAACAACAAACAAATGGATTTAGAAACGTATAAACAATTTTTAATTAATAAAGCCGAATCAAATTTTGAAAAATTGGAACCTTATTTTGAAATTGAAACAAATCTATTCTTTGGTGTTGGCCAATTAATGAACGAATTTTTTAGATGTTTAATTCTTGATGCGCACGTCGCAGGTATTACTATTGGAAATCATATTTTAGAAAGGTTATTAAAAATTGTTTTGATTTACAATAACAGTTTAAATAATAAAAATGAGCAAGATTCGATAAAAGCATACAACAAATATCAAGGAATGGCCTTACGTTCTACAATAACAAATTGTTTCAATCAAAGATTGATAAATTTAGACGAGAAAGCACATCTTGAGAAATTCATTAATGATCTTTTGCGAAATGGATTTTCTCATTCGAGTTTTGAAAACGTTCTAAAATCAGTTCCATTTAAAATCCCTGCATTAATGGGTAATATTTATAATGACGAAATAAAAAATGTAGAAATTGATAGAAGACATCTAATATCAATTTCAGAGTTACAAATGGAACAGTTTGCTAGAGAAAATTCATTTGAATATTACAAATACTTGCATAATTTAATTAAAGATTTTAGTTCTAAAATTAAATTACGAGAAACTTAGTCTCCACTAATGTTAGTTGTAAACGACCATCAGAGAGTGTTTTTCTCAACTTAAGCTCACATCTTTCTCATTAATTCACAAAAAACCAATTAATGACAATTAGCTTTTTCCTGTACAAACAAACTCATATTGGAAGGAGAAACATAAGGAATTCCGAGTCCAAGACCTCTAAGAATAAACAACACTCCTATTGCAACTCCCACATAAGGAATTACTTTTTGAATGCTATTCCGAATTGGAACCGTAAGAAATGAATTTATATAAACAACCGAACTCATCAATGGCACGGTTCCCAAGCCAAAAAGTACCATATACAAAACTCCAAAACCTGCACTTTGCATGGCAATGGCACCAAACAAGGCAACATAAACCATTCCGCATGGCAAAAAACCATTCAGCAAACCGATTATAAAAAGAGACTTAAAACTTTTATTTTTAAAATGACTTCCAAGCTTTTGCTTCATTTTTGAAATCAATTTATAAACTGGCTTAGAAAAATTATATCGAGCCAAAACTTTTTCAGGAATTAGAATCACCAAAATCATTGCAATTCCAACTAAAATAGATAACTGTTGCTGAATTCCAGCCAGGAAGAATCCTTTCCCTAACAGTCCAAAAAGCAATCCGATACTTCCATAAGCTGTTAATCTCCCTAAATGATACGTAATAATTTGAACTACTTTTTTTGCTGGATTATTTCGCTCTACAGGTAACATCATAGCAATAGGACCGCACATTCCTATGCAGTGAAAGCTACTTATTAATCCAAATAAAAAAGCGGTGTAAAACATTGTAATTTATATTTTTAATTATGTTTCCATAATCCATATCACATAATATTTGTCATATCGACGAAGGAGATATCTTCACAAGTAACTCGACAATCCAAATCAAAGTTATTTTCTTTAACCAAATATTGAGGAATTGTATTGCGGAGTTCCCTCGTTCCTCGGGATGACAATATTGCGGTCATTCTTTGGGCTAGAAATTTTTCTCCTATTTTAATTGTCTCTTGTTTTTTTATTCATTGAATTGTGAACTTCCTTGATTAATGCTAACCAATTTCTAATATCTGAAATCCATTTTCACAATCCACATCACGCAATCTTTGTCATATCGACGAAGGAGATATCTTCACAAGTAACTCGACAATACCAATCAAACTATTTTCCCTATCCAAATATTAAGGAATTGTATTGCGGAGTTCACTCGTTCCTCAAGATGACAATATTGTGGTCATACTTTGCGCTAACTCGTAATTCATAATTCATAATTCATAAATCTACTTAACGTAGATTTTTTCCTTAGTCAAATACGATTTTCCTTTATACTGCCACTCCATATTTATATACCACTCTCCTCCGACAAATTTACTTTTTGGAACAAACAAAGAAGCAGAATCCGTAAATGAAATAGGCACCTGAAAATCAAATTTCTTATTTGAAGGCCGATAAATAGCAACTGTTCCCTTAATGTCCTTTGGCGTAAAATCAGCAGGAAATACAATAGAAACACCATTAGCTTCAACAGTAATTACAGGTTTCACTTTTAAATCATGAGCATTCTGAATGCGTGCCATCTCATCTTGAAAATGAACATCATGCTTGTAATACTCTTCGACAACCAAATCATTATCATACTTACTATCGGTCTGTACTTTCAAAACAAAATACATAATAAAGCTGATGAACAAAACGAAAGCAATCACTATATAAGTTCCCCAATTATTTTTCATTTCTTATCTTTTATTTTTTATAAAACTATTAAAGCTAATCAAAACTTCGAGGACTTAAGAAATTGGTATTAGTGGTTTCAATTTTTTTATTTCCCTCGTAAAGATCAATCTCTAATTTAGTTCTATCCGATTCTAATAAAAATTTATTAATCTCAATAAACATCGTCCCGCTTGACATTCCCTGTTTTGGAACTTTCAATTCCTGAATTCCAACAACCTTCAAAGTTCCTTTAATACCAACCAATTTAAAATGCATATCCTTAATATCATGATTGGTTTTATTGATAATTTTAAAAGTATAGATATTACTAATATTATCTCCTTTGTGCTGAAACAATTGTCCTGGTAGTCTAAAAATAGTAGCTTCAACTTCTGTTCTCAAAAACAATAATCCAGTAAGGATCCCAACTAATATCAATAGTACAGCTGAGTAGCCTTTCATTTTGGCAGTAAACTTAAACTTCGCCTTAGTTTCAATTTCATCTTCAGAAGCATAACGAATCAATCCTAAAGGCAATCCTACGCTTTCCATAATTGTATCACATTCATCAATGCAGGCAGTACAATTCACACATTCAAGTTGCACTCCATTACGGATATCAATTCCTGTTGGACATACATTTACGCATTGTTTGCAGTCTATACAATCCCCTTTTCCAGAAGCTTCTCTATCTTCTTGTTTATTGAATTTGGCCCTTCCAACTTCTTTTTCGCCACGAACAAAATCATAAGCAACATTGATTGATTTTTTATCCAATAAAACGCCTTGCAATCTTCCGTAAGGGCAAGCTATAATACAAACCTGCTCTCTAAACCATGCGAAAACAAAATAGAAAACGCCCGTAAAAATCAATAATGATATAAAAGTGCTAGTGTGGGCCAAAGGTCCATCTTCTATCAATCGGAATAATTCATCACTCCCTATTAGATAAGCTAAAAAAACATTGGCTATTAAAAATGAAACCACTAGAAATAAAAACCATTTTATTGATTTTTTTCTAATTTTCTCTGCGTTCCATTCCTGCTTTTGTAATCGTATCTGGGCACCTCTGTCACCTTCAATCCAATATTCTATTCGGCGAAAAACCATTTCCATAAAAATGGTCTGCGGACAAATCCATCCGCAAAATATTCTCCCAAAAATAACGGTAAATAAAAGCACAAACACGACCCCAATAACCATAAAAATTACGAAAAGATAGAAATCCTGTGGCCAAAAAGGGAAACTAAAAATATTGAAACGACGCTCCAATACATTGAACATCATAAACTGATTCCCGTTTATTTTTATAAAGGGATTAGCAATAAGAATGGCTAATAAAAAATAGCTGACCCATTTCCTATAATCGTAAAATTTTCCCGAAGGTTTTTTGGGATAAATATACTTTCTACGACCTTCCTTATCAATAGTCCCTATGGTATCTCTAAAAGATTCGTCCAGATTAGTTGCCATTTTTTTTAAATTTTACAACATTAAAAAAGAGCTTTGCTTAAAATTTAATTTTGACAAAGCTCTTTTTATATAGTATTACTTTACTTGTGTACTATCTACAGTTTGAACTGCCGAAGCTGTCTCTGTTTTAGGCGCATTTTCATCAACCCAAATCTCACCATCTGGCGCTTTAGGATCTTTTGGGTTACTTCCTCTTAAAGAAATTACATAACTGGCTACAGCCTGAATTTCTTTTGGTTTCAAAGATGCTTTCCAAGCAATCATTCCTTTGCCATCGCGGCCTCCATTTGTAATGGTATGAAACAAATTCTTAATTCCACCACCAAGTATCCAATAATCATCGGTAAGATTTGGTCCAATTTGACCTCCTGCATCAGCTCTGTGACAAGCTACACAATTGGTGGTAAAGATTTCTTTTCCTTTTCCGATGGATGCAGCATCGTCTAACAAAACAACCGTTTTTTCATCCATCAAATCGGGTGCTGTTTTCATATATTCAACCACTTCAATTTTAGCTTGATCCATTTCAGCTTTCAATTCAGCATCTTGATCAGGAGCACCCATAATTTCATAACGAACCAAATATACTACGGCAAAAACGATGCAAGCATAGAATAGATAAACCCACCATGGTGGTAAATTATTATCTAATTCTTTGATACCATCATAATCATGATCCATCAATAATTGTTTTTCTTCTTCTGCTGGAGCAGATTGAGTAAAACTTTGCATCAAGTTTTGGTACCAACTATTCTTTTGTGAATTTAAAGCTTCTTCATTAGCTAATTTTTCTTTTTCTTCATCTGTTAATAAAAGATAGGTAACCTTATTAACTGCTGATAATGTTATTTCGATTGCTATCAAAAGAAACAGAAAAACAATCAAAAAAACCAAAACCATAGGATACTTTATGAAAGCAGGCTGACTTCCGGAATCAATAAAATACTCCATTACTCCAAAAACGAAGAAAAATAGAACTAGAACTCTTATATAAGGTGGAATTATTTTTTTCATTATTTATATATTTTGAAATTGTACAATTTAATCTTCTAAAGGAATTTGACTTATTTCCTCTATTGTCTCCTTTTTATATGAATATACCCAAATTCCCAAACCGAGAAAAAAGAAAAAGAAAATCAACAATGATAGTATTGGAAAAATTGCAACTCCCGCAATGGTTTCCATATTGTGTTTTATTTGTTCGAACATAACTTTCTATTTTTCTTGAACTTTAATATCAGTACCAAGTCTTTGTATATAAGCGATCATTGCTACAATTTCTCTCTCGTTCATTGGGACAAATTTTTCACCTTTTGCAATAGCTTTCTTTTTGCTTTCCTCATAGCTTTTTACAAAGTCAGGATCATTTTTAAGACTTTCTTCAATAGCTAATGCCTGAGTTCTTAGATCTTTTAATCCATTTGTAATCTGGGCATCTGTATAAGGTACACCAAGCGTCACCATAGCTTTCATTTTCTTTTCGGTCATTGAAACATCCATAGCTTTATTATCAAATAACCATTTATAACTTGGCATAATAGAACCCGATGATATACTTTGCGGACTCCAAAAGTGATTAAAATGCCAATTATCATTGTACTTCCCACCTACTCTCAATAAATCTGGACCTGTTCGTTTTGAACCCCATAAAAATGGATGATCGTAAACAAATTCTCCTGCTTTAGACTGTGGTCCGTAACGTTCTACTTCACTTCTAAATGGACGAACCGATTGTGAGTGACATCCCACACAGCCTTCACGAATGTATAAATCACGTCCTTCTAGTTCTAATGGAGAATATGGTTTAACACTTGATATTGTTGGAATATTTGATTTTACCATAATCGTTGGTACAATTTGAATAATTCCTCCAATTAATATCGCTATCGTTGCGAAAACTGCCATCTTAATTGGTTTTCTTTCCAACCATGAGTGGTATTTCTCTCCTTTAAGTCTTCCTGATTTGATAGAGACTAATGCAGGAGCTTCTGCCAATTCATCTTCAACTTCCTCTCCAGCTCTTACTGTTTGGATAATATTATAAACCAACGTTAACATACCTACTAAATACAAGGTTCCTCCGATGGCTCTCATCCAATACATTGGCATAATTTGAGTAACAGTTTCAAGGAAATTACCATAAGTTAATGTCCCGTCTGGATTAAATTGTTTCCACATAGAAGCTTGCAGGAAACCTGCCAAATACATTGGCAAAGTGTATAATATGATTCCTAAAGTTCCTATCCAGAAATGGAAATTAGCCAATTTGGTAGAATACAAAGTCACTTTTGTCATTCTTGGAACCAACCAATAAATAATACCAAAAGCCATAAATCCATTCCATGCTAATGCTCCAACGTGTACGTGAGCAATAATCCAATCGGTATAGTGTGCAATTGCGTTTACATTTTTTAGCGAAAGCATTGGCCCTTCAAAAGTTGCCATTCCGTAACCTGTCATAGCTACCACAAAGAACTTTAAAACTGGTTCTTCACGTACTTTGTCCCAAACTCCTCTTAGAGTCAGTAGTCCGTTAATCATACCTCCCCAAGATGGAGCAATCAACATTACAGAAAATACAACTCCTAAATTTTGTGCCCAGGTAGGTAAAGCAGAATATAACAAATGGTGAGGTCCTGCCCAGATATATAAAAATATTAATGACCAAAAGTGAATGATAGACAATCGATAAGAATACACCGGACGATTGGCTACTTTAGGAACAAAATAATACATTAATCCTAAATATGGCGTAGTCAGGAAAAAGGCAACGGCATTATGACCGTACCACCACTGCACTAACGCATCCTGAACTCCTGCATAAACAGAGTAACTCTTCATAGCAGAAATCGGCAACTCTAAACTATTAAAAATATGCAATACAGCAACAGTAATAAATGTCGCTAAATAAAACCAAATGGCAACATATAAATGACGCTCTCTTCTTTTAAGCATCGTACCAATCATATTTATACCGAAAGCAACCCATATTAAAGCAATAGCAATGTCAATTGGCCATTCTAGTTCCGCATATTCTTTTGAAGAAGTATATCCCAAGGGAAGTGAAATAGCTGCTGCAACAATAATTAATTGCCAACCCCAAAAATTAAGGTTACTCAAAAAATCACTGTACATTCTGGCTTTTAATAAACGCTGAAGCGAATAATAAACGCCCGCAAACATTGCGTTACCAACAAAGGCAAAAATCACCGCATTGGTATGTAAAGGTCTCAATCTTCCAAAACTTAACCACGAAATTCCTTCGGTCATGTTAGGAAAAAGGAACATCGTGGCCAAAATAAGCCCAACCAACATCCCTACTACCCCAAAAAGAATGGTAGCGTAAATGAACTTCTTTACAATTTTGTTGTCATAATAAAATTGTTCCATTTCCATATTTATAATTGTTTTTAAAGTTGTTTAGATTAGGATTATTTTTAATTAAAAGATTAAAGACTAGTTTAACTTTTAATTTCAGATTTTTTTTCGGAGGGTTTAATTAATTCATCATCAAAAAGGATTCTGACAGATGGTGTGTAATCATCATCATATTGACCTGACTTTACTGCTAGAACAAAAGCAATAAAAAAACCAATGGCGACAAAAATGCTGATAGCGATTAATAAGTAGATAACACTCATATCTTAAATATTTAAGTTAAACAAAAGTAAAATCATCGCTTTTTATAAAATATGACAATTATCATATTTCGCCAAAATATGTTAAATTTAGTTAAAAAAAATAAATAATTACCTGTTAAACTATTTTATTTTTCGGGAATAATAATTACTCATGATTGTTACAAAACTCACTATTGTTATGGTACTCAGAGGCATAATAATTGCCGCTACCAATGGAAGAAGATTTCCAGTTATAGCAAAAGACAATCCTACTATATTGTATAAAAGTGATAATGTGAAGCTCATTTTGATAGTTGAAATGGCTTTTTGAGATAATTTTAAAAAGTAATGAAGCTTTTTAAATTCTTTTGCGTCCAAAATGGCATCACAAGCGGGCGAAAAAACATTTACATTCTCGGATATTGATATTCCAACGTTACTTTGTGCCAAAGCACCAGCGTCATTAAGTCCATCACCTACCATCATGACGTTTCTGCCTTGTTCCTGCAATCCTTTTATGAACTCTAATTTTTGTTCTGGTTTTTGATTAAAAATCATTTCAGTTCCTGTTGGCAAAATCGATTCTAATACAAAGCGTTCTCCCTCATTATCTCCCGACAAAACTTTAACCTGATACTGAGAGCTTAATTTTGTAAACAATTCAGACAAACCTTCTCTATACTCATTATTAAAAATATATTTTCCAAAATACACTTCACCTATTTTGACATGAACAGCGGTTTGTTGTATTGCATCCCTTTCTTTTGTGCCTGCAAATTCCGAAGACCCCATTTGAACTGAAACTCCATCAATCACAGCCTGAATTCCTTTTCCTGTAATTTCTTCGAAAGTATCTAGTTTTACTCTTTTAGTTTCAGGTAAAAAATCATATAGCATTCTGCTCAAAGGATGATTAGAAGCCCGAAGAACGCTTTTAATTAGTATCAAATTTACTTCATCTAACCTTTGTCCTTCATAAGAAATATTAGATTTTGTATTGGTTGTTATCGTTCCCGTTTTATCAAAAACAATAGTATCAACTTTGGCTAATTGCTCTATTACCAAAGCATTTTTTAGGTAAAAATATTTATTTCCAAAAATCCGCAACATATTACCCATTGTGAAAGGAGCTGTTAATGCCAGTGCACAAGGACAAGCCACAATTAACACTGCTGTAAAAACATTGAAAGCCGTATTGGCATCAAAAAATATCCAATAACCAAATCCTGCAAATGCAATCAATAAAAGGATTGGTGTAAAATAACGGCTAATCTGATCCGTAATCGTTTTGTGTTTTTGTTCTACTCTTTTCTGAAAAACATCATTGCTCCATAGTTGTGTCAGGTAACTTTGGGATACCGAGTGTAAAACTTCCATTTCGATAACTTTCCCTATTTGCTTTCCTCCGGCAAAAACTTTATTGCCCGATTTTTTGGTAATTGGAACAGCTTCTCCAGTTACAAAACTATAATCAATCTCGGCTTTATCTGATATTAAAATTCCATCAACTGGGATCAGCTCCTGATTACGGATTAATAATCGATCACCTTTTTCGATTTCATAAACAGGAATACTTTCTTCTGTAGAATCCGTATTTATTTTGGTAATCGCAATTGGAAAATACGATTTAAAATCTCTTTCAAAACTTAGAAAATTATAGGTTTTTATTTGAAACATTTTCCCCAATAACATGAAAAAAATCAAGCCTGTTAAGCTGTCAAAAAAGCCTGAACCGTAATCCATTACAATATCAAACGTACTACGAACAAACATTACGATTATTCCCAAAGCAATAGGAATATCGATATTAAGCATCTTAGATTTGATACTTTTATAAGCCGAAACATAATAACCACTTGCCGAATAGAAGAAGGAAGGCAAAGACAAAACAAAAATTAATCCTCTAAAAAAGGGACGGTAATTATCCAGCCAATATTCTTTTACTTCAAAATATTCAGGAAAAGAAAGCAACATTATATTTCCAAAACAAAAGAAAGCAACTCCAAGTTTGTAGGTCAGACTTCTGTCGATATTATTTTTACCAGTTTCGTAATTTTCTAAACTAATATAAGGTTCATAGCCAATAGAACTTAATAGATACACTATCTCTTTAATAGAAACAACTTCAGGATTGTAGTTGATACGGACTTTTTTTTCAGGGAAATTAACTTGAGAGGTATTTACTCCCTTTTGAAGACGCTGTAAATTCTCCAAAATCCAAATGCAGGAACTACAATGTATGTGCGGAATATTAAGCGAAATGATTGCAGTAGCATCTTCTTTAAATTCCAATAATTTGGAAACAATACTTTCATTGTCTAAAAAATCATATTTTCCAATACTGTCTTGTGGAGTAGCGCCTGGAGATTTTTCAAAATCGTAATACGATGTTAAGCCATTTAGACTGAAAATTTCATACACTGTTTTGCATCCATTGCAACAAAATTCTTTTTCATCAAAGACAATTTTATCCTCTATTATTTCCAAGCCACAATGAAAACAGTTATTTTTCTCCATAAACAAAACTTAATTTTAGATATGCAAATTTTATAAATAGATTATGATAAAAAAATGACAAATATCATATAAATGTATAACTTTGTCCGTGAAAATCCTATCCGTTATGAGTAAATGTGAGCAATGTATCGTAAGAGAGTTTAGTTCTTTGAAAGCACTAAACAAAGATGAACTTATAAAACTTTCAGATTGTAAGACCTCCAAAATTATCAAAAAAGGAGAAAATATTTTTGAAGAAGGAGAAAATGTAAATGGTATTTTTTGCATCAAAGATGGTGTTTGCAAACTGACAAAATTAAGCCCAAACGGAAAAGATCACATTGTAAAATTGGTTACTAAAGGAGAATTATTAGGTCAGCGTTCCATGATTAGTGACGAACCTGCGAATTTAAGTGCTGTTGCATTAGAAGATATGCAAGTATGTTTTATACCCAAAACTGAAATACTAGGATTCTTCGATAAAAACAATCAATTTTCCATGAATGTTATGAAAACAATTTGTGGAGATTTAAAATCTGCTGATGACCACACGGTAAATATGGCTCAAAAATCGGTAAAAGAACGATTGGCAGAGACTTTAATTTATTTGCATGAAACCTTTGGTACGAATACTGATGGAACTTTAAAAATTCAGCTTTCCAGAGATGAATTGGCCAGTATGATTGGTACCGCAACCGAAAGCTGTATTCGATTATTATCTGATTTTAAAAAACTGGATTTAATTGAATTAGTTGGTAAAAAAATTGTTTTAAAAGACATTAATAAGTTAAGAAAAATAGCAGATTAGAGAATAAAACAAAAAATCAACACAAAGTATTACCACAATATTGTCATCCCGAGGAACGAGGGAACTCCGCAATATAATTCCTTAATTAGATTTTAGAGATTTAGACATTAAAGGTGTATTTTTTAATTTAGATTGTCGAGTCACTTGTGGAGATATCTCCTCCGTCGATATGACAAAGATTACGTGATACTGAATACTTAAAACCTACAACTTCTTCGCTTCGTTCCAAAAAACATCCATTTCAGCCAGTGTCATATCCATTAATGGCTTACCTAATTCATCGGCTTTGCTTTCTAAATACTGAAAACGCTTGATGAATTTTTTATTGGTTCGCTCTAAAGCATCTTCGGGATTGATATTTAAAAATCGGGCATAATTTATCATCGAAAACAAAACATCACCAAATTCGGCTTCCATTTTGTCTTGATCACCTTCAGCAACCTCGTCCTGCAATTCCTGTAATTCCTCTTGGACTTTATCCCAAACCTGATGTGATTCTTCCCAATCAAATCCAACTCCTTTTACTTTGTCCTGAATTCTGCTTGCTTTTACAAGTGCTGGCAAACTTTTTGGAACTCCTTCCAAAACTGACTTTTTACCTTCTTTGAGTTTTAGTTTTTCCCAATTTTGTTTCACTTCTTCTTCGTCTTTTACCACAACATCACTATAAATATGAGGATGGCGATGAATCAATTTTTCGCAAATTTCATTACAGACATCAGCCATATCAAAATCGTTCGTTTCACTGCCTATTTTGGCATAAAAAACAATATGCAGCAACAAATCACCTAATTCTTTTTTAACTTCGTTTAAATCATTATCCAAAATCGCATCGCCTAATTCATAGGTTTCTTCAATTGTTAAATGACGAAGCGTTTGTATGGTTTGCTTTTTGTCCCAAGGACATTTTTCACGCAAATCATCCATGATATCTAATAATCGTTCGAAGGCTTGGAGTTGACTTTGTCTGGTGTTCATGTTGTTTTGGTTTTTTGTAAAAATAAGAAATCCTGTCAGGAAAAACATCTTGACAGGATAAAATATATTTAGTTATTAGTGAATAGTTATTAGTAATTAGCTTGAAGTACGATTCATAATTCTATTGCTCGTTACTAATTACTAAGAGCTAATTACTCCTTTTTGGCTGCTGCTTTTTTAGCTGGTGCTTTTTTTACTTTCTCTGCAACTACTTCTTCAGCAACTGGAGCTACTTCTTCAGCAACAACCGGAGCCTCTTCTACAAGCAATCCTTTTGCTTGAAGCGTATTGTACCAGTTTACAATTTTCTTCACATCAGACGCATAAACTCTTTCTTCATCATAATCTGGTAAAATTTCTCTGAAATAAGTTAACAAAGTTGCATTGTCTTCTTTATGAGAAATCGTTTGACCTTTATTTTCTTTTTTGGCAATATTCTGCATGATTTCTGACAAAGGCTTTTCAGCATCATAAGTATAAATAGAAATTTCAGACAATAGACTTACATTGCTTTTCAAACTTACTGTTACTTTTTTTCCATCCAATAATGACTCTGCAACAAAACCTGTACGAGTTTGTACTTTTAAAACGTATAAACCTGGTTTCCCTGAAATGGATAATATTTTCTCTAAACTCATTTTATTATTTTTACTTATTTTTTATTGAAACGAATATACAACTATCTTCCTTTTTTGGCAAAAAATTTCATTCTGTAATCCTGAAATGTTTTCCCTTCGGTAATGTTTTTTAATTTTTTTTGAATCAATCTCTTTTTCAAAGATGATATTTTATCAGTAAATAAAATTCCCTCGATATGATCGTATTCATGCTGAATAACTCTTGCAATCAAACCATCAAAAACTTCTGTTTTCATAACGAAGTCTTCTTCACAATATTCAATTGTAACGGTTGGTTTTCTGTACACATCTTCACGGACGTCCGGAATACTTAAACAACCTTCATTGAAAGCCCATTCTTCACCTTCTTCTTTTATTATTTTAGCATTAATAAAAGTCTTTTTGAAACCTTTCAATTTGTTCTGTTCAGCATTTTCCAAATCTTCATCATCACTAAATGGAGTAGTATCTATAACAAATAAACGCAAAGACAATCCCACTTGTTCAGCTGCCAGACCTACGCCACTTGCATTATACATGGTTTCATACATGTTTGCAATAACTTCCTTCAAATTTGGATAATCAGGAGTAAGTTCCTCCCCTATTTTTCTTAAAACAGGATCACCATATCCTATAATTGGTAATATCATTTGATTTATTTTTATTAATATCTAGCGTAAATAAAGGAAAAAATCCACTTAATTAGGTTGGCAAAAGTAGTAAAAAAATAGATAATGATTTATCTCTCTATAATAATTAGCATATTTTTGTACTATAACATTTAATAGATTAAATAAAACCGTACAAAGCCATTTATAAATTACCTTTATATTAAACCAAATTAAATGATTGCCAAAATAGAAAAATTTACTGATAGCACCTATTTTACCAATGCCTTAAAAGCAACAATATCTGCAGTGATTCCGGTATTAGTTTGTACTTATTTTAATCATTTTGAAATAGGTTTTACTATTGCTCTTGGAACCTTTTTGACCTATCCTTGCGATATTCCAAGTAGTTTGAAACATAAAATAAATGGAATTATTGTTACTGCATTTTTGGTAGCTGGAATCAATTTATTAATCAATCTTACCTACCCTATTCCTTATATATTCTATCCACTTTTCCCGTTATTGATATTTATTTTAGCCATGCTGTCCGTATATGGTCAAAGAGCTACGTTTACATCATTTTCGGCATTGTTATCTGCATCATTGTCATTTGCACACATGCATACTGGTCTAGAAATGCTTCAGTATTCGGGTTTGATATTGACAGGAGGATTATTTTATTTACTTATCTCATTATTATTTCATTACATAAGACCGTATCGTTATGCCGAATTACAAGTTGCCGAATGTATCAAATTAACAGCCAAATATCTTAAACTAAGAGGAGACTTATGGAATAGTACTGCCGACAGAAAAGTAATTCTCGAAAAACAATTGCATCTGCAAGTTGAACTCAATGACATACATCATAATATCCGAAGAGTACTTATTGGGAAACAAATTAACGCTGTTTCATCAAATCAAAACCGAAAAATGTTGATTGCTTTTGTTTCTTTAGTAGAAATATTAGAACTGGCTCTCTCTACTTCATTTGATCATAACAGATTGCATCAAAAATTTGACAAACACCCCAAAACTCTGGCAACCTATCAAAATTTGGCCTATAACTTGGCTTCAACATTAAAACAATTATCTAAAAACATAGTAAAAAGAACCAATTTTATCCCAGAACATACTTTACGCACCAATTTAACGGCTTTAGAAAATGCTATTGGTGAGTATGAAAACGAATTAGGAAAAACAGAAGCTTCAGAAGGTGTTTTGATGCTAAAAACCATGCTCGAATATGCTGAAAAACAAATCGAAAAAATCAAAATCATCGAACGTACTTTTACATCTGTATCCAACAATTATGATTTTAAAGGGAAAGACAAAGATTTGGAGAAGTTTTTAACTCCGCAATATTATCCTATTAGTACTTTTATTGAAAACATCAGTTTTTCTTCAACTATATTTAGACATTCTTTACGATTAACAATTGCTATAATCTTAGGAGGATTAATTGGTAAATTTCTTCCATTTCAAAATGTATACTGGATTTTAATGACGACTATCATCATCATGAGACCTGGTTATGGTTTGACCAAACAGCGAACCATACAACGTGTTATTGGGACTGTTATTGGTGGCATAATTGCATTCAGTATCTTATCATTAATGCCAAATCATTTCATATTAAGCATTTTGGCAGTTCTCTGTATGTTGCTAGGTTTTGCCTTTGCACAAATCAATTATACGGTAAGCGCCACTTTTGTAACGATGTACATTGTATTTATATATGGCATATTAACTACTGATTATTTGGATGTTATTCAGTTTAGAATCGTTGATACATTGACAGGAGGATTATTAGCCTATTTGGCCAATCATTTTTTATGGCCTTCTTGGGAATATATCAAAGCACCGGAATACCTAGAAAAATCGATTATTGCTAATAGAAATTATTTAAAAGAAATTTTCACTTATTATACTCAAAAAGGAGAAGTTACTACCTCTTATCGTTTAGCACGAAAAAATGCTTTTATTGAAATTGGAAATCTTATGGCTTCTTTCCAAAGAATGTCACAAGAACCAAAATCAAAGCAAAAGAACATGTTATTGCTTTATAAATTGACAGAGCTTAATCACTCCTTACTTTCATCAACAGCTTCCTTAGGAACTTATACTCAATCACACAAAACTACCCCTTCGTCAAGAGCGTTTACGATTGTGGTCGAAAAAGTTCTTAAAAACCTCGAACAATCTATTGATATTTTAGAAAACAAAGAGATTCTCGAACTCGACGAAGCCTCAAACAAAGAAATAGCTAATCGATTTACGGAATTAAAAAACATCCGTGAAAACGAATTAAAAAAAGTTGATAATATAGATGAAGAAGCGTTTGTTATAAAAATGCAGGAAGCTCAATTGGTAATTGAACAATTAATTTGGCTAACTAATTTATCCGAAGGGATTTTAAAAAGCACAAAAAAACTAATGGAGAATTGAATAAAAATACAATGACAGCTTTTGGTCTCTTCGATTCGAAACCTAAAACTGTCATTTAGTATTTATTAAATAAATAAATTAATTTATTTTTAAAACTTCAGCAGTATTACTTCTAAGGACTGCTAATAGCTCTGGATTTTCATTTAAAGCCTGACCAAAAGAAGGAATCATAGCCTTCATTTTTTCCTGCCATTCTGGTGAATTAAATTGCTCTGGAAAACATTTTCCTACCAACTCAACCATTATTGAAACTGCAGTTGATGCTCCTGGAGAAGCTCCTAATAAAACCGCTAAACTTCCATCGTGAGTATTGATAATTTCTGTACCAAATTCCAATTTCCCAATTAACTCTTCATCTTTTTTGATGACCTGAACACGTTGTCCAGCTCTTTCCAATTTCCAATCTTTAGTTCTGGCTCCTGGAACATATTCGCGTAAAGCATTCATTCTGTCTTTTGGAGATTGACGTACTTGCTCAATTAAATATTTAGTAAGCGGAATATTTTTATATCCAGCAACAATCATCGGAATTACATTATCAGGTTTTATCGATAATGGTAAATCTGAATAAGATCCATTTTTTAAGAATCGGGTAGAAAATCCTGCAAATGGTCCAAAAAGCAATGCTCTTTCACCATCAATCATTCGGGTATCAACATGCGGGACAGACATTGGTGGTGCGCCAACACTAGCTTTTCCATATACTTTAGCTTGGTGTTTTGCTATCACCTCAGGGTTTGTACATTTTAACCATTGACCACTAACTGGGAAACCTCCATATCCTTTTCCTTCGGGTACATTTGCCTTTTCTAATAAAGGTAATGAACCTCCTCCTGCACCTATGAAAACAAATTTGGTATATATTTTTTTCTTTTGATTTGAAACCAAATCAGTGATTTTTATTCTCCAGGACTTGTCTTCTCTCTGTTTTAATTTTTTAACTTCATGACTGTAATGAATGGTAACATTATCCAATTTTGTCAAATACTCTAGCATGCTTCTGGTTAATGTTCCGAAATTTACATCGGTTCCAATTTTCATTGAAGTTGCGGCTACTTTTTCGTCTGGATTTCTACCTTCCATTACTAAAGGCATCCATTTCTGCAATTCAGAAACATCAGTACTAAAAATCATTTCAGCAAAAAGAGGATTCGATTGTAAAGCTTCGAACCTATTTTTAAGAAATTCAACATTTTTATCACCCCAAACAAAACTAATATGAGGAATACTTTTTATAAAATCTTCTGGAGAGGTAAGTTTTCCTTCTTTTACCAAATAAGACCAAAACTGTCTGGAAACTTCAAATTGCTCAGCAATACTAATTGCTTTATTTGGATTTATTTTCCCATCAGCTCCTTCAGGAGTATAATTAAGTTCACAAAAAGCCGAATGTCCTGTTCCAGCATTATTCCATGCATCTGAACTTTCTGCCGCAGCAACATCTAATCTTTCGTAAATATCAATTTTTAAATCAGGTTGTAATTCTTTTAAAATTAAACCAAGAGTAGCACTCATAATTCCTGCTCCAATTAAAACTACATCGGAAGAGGATCGTATTGTTGTATCGGACATTTTTGTATTTTTTAAGGAATTGCAAAATTAACTCTAAAAATCGCAAAAAAAAATTATTTTTTAGTTACAAAACACCTGAACAACATAACTGTTTGTTAAATTAATCATGTTATTTCCTATTCAAATAATCCTGAAGCATAATAGTCGCCGAAATTTCATCAATAAGGGCTTTATTTTGACGCTGTTTTTTATTAAGCCCGCTATCAATCATCGTTTGAAATGCCATTTTTGAAGTAAAACGCTCATCAACCCGAATAACTTTCATATCAGGAAAATGATTGGTAAAATGAGTTACAAATCCCTTAATTATTGAAGCACTTTGGGAAGGTTCCCCATTCATTTGTTTGGGTTCACCAATTAGTACTGCTTCGACTTTTTCTTTAGCAAAATAGTCTTTTAAAAAATCTATTGCAGTTGCTGATGGAATCGTAGTTAAACCCGAAGCTATAATCTGAAATTCATCAGTAACCGCTATTCCTGTTCGCTTTTGTCCGTAATCTATGGAGAGTATTCTTGGCATTTATTTATAGTTGAAAGGTGTTTTTTGATTTAAAATGAATTTCTATATTTCAAAATACCAATAACGAAAACGATTTCCTTTTTGACATCGATTTTAATAATTACAGTATATCCCTTAAATACAAAATCTCTATAATTGTCGTCATCAAAATAAATTGATTTTTTAAAATGAAATGGGTCCTTTAAATCGCTTTTAAAGTTTTTGATTAAATCATTTTTAAATTTTCTAGCAGCTAAAGGCTTATCTCTAGAAATAAAATTTACTATATCAATTAAATCATTATTAAATTCAACTGCTAATTTAATCTTCATATTTTGAAATAGTTTCTTCCAACAAAACATCTAACTCTTCAAAAGTGCTATATTTCGCAGTTCCATTATCAATTTTAGCTGCTCTTGCATGAAGCATTTTTTTATTTTTATTAAAATCAGCATCTTCCTGAACTATTTTCAATTCATCTGAAGAAAACGAACTCAATAATTCCAAGATTTTAGCTTTTATTTTAGGCTGAAATTCTAATCTAATCGTTTCCATAATTCATTAATTTGAAATACAAATATATAACAATTTCAACAAATTTCTCTTTTTTGCTATGAACCAAAATTGGTATATTTGCAGAAAATTTATCAAAAATGAACGAATTACAATCCATAATAGAACAAGCTTGGGAAAACAGAGCTTTATTACAAGAAACAAAAACTACTGATGCTATCAGAGAAGTTATTGAATTATTAGATTCAGGAAAATTGCGTGTTGCAGAACCAAAAGGTGACGGATGGCAAGTAAACGAATGGGTAAAGAAAGCCGTTGTTATGTATTTCCCAATTCAAAAAATGGAAACATTAGAAGCTGGAATCTTCGAATACAATGACAAAATGTTATTAAAAAGAGATTATGCTGAAAAAGGTGTTCGTGTAGTTCCTGGAGCATCGGCTCGTTATGGAGCTTACATTTCTAGTGGCGTAATTATGATGCCTAGTTATGTAAATATTGGTGCTTATGTTGATGCTGGAACAATGGTAGATACCTGGGCAACTGTTGGTAGTTGTGCACAAATTGGTAAAGATGTACACTTAAGTGGTGGTGTTGGAATTGGTGGTGTTTTGGAACCGCTACAAGCTGCACCAGTAATTATTGAAGATGGTGTATTTGTGGGATCAAGATGTATTGTTGTTGAAGGCGTTCACGTTGGAAAAGAAGCCGTTCTTGGTGCAAATGTTTGTTTGACTGCTTCTACAAAAATTATTGACGTTACTGGAGAAACTCCTGTAGAAATGAAAGGTTTTGTACCTGCTCGTTCAGTAGTAATTCCTGGAAGTTATACTAAAAAGTTTGCTGCTGGTGAATTTCAAGTGCCTTGTGCTTTAATTATTGGAACTCGTAAACCATCTACAGATTTGAAAACATCGTTAAATAATGCGTTAAGAGAATACGACGTAGCTGTATAAAAATCAGATTATAGTCAAATAAAAAAACCAAATTTCAATTGATAAATCGATTGGAATTTGGTTTTCTTATTTCTAAAAAAAAGATCGGAAATCTTATTTTTTACCTATTTTTCTTTTGAGATATTTTTTCTTGGTTATTTTTCTTTTGAATTGAGCGGTTTTCTCCAAAAGAATGGCATGCAATTTTTCTTCAGGTTCGTTGCTTAATTCAGCATATGCTTTGGCAATCACTTTAACCATCGTTTTAGACAACCACATTTTCTTAAAATTATCCATTCGCTCTTCAATAGACAAGTTTTTGAAACTCATTCGATTCAAATCTATGAGATAGAATTCATATTTTCCAGCCTCTTTTTTTACAACCAAAGTATTTCCTGGGGAATGATCCAGAAAATTAATTTTCGCTTCGTGCATTTTAAAAGTAAATTCAGTAAATTGCTTCAGAATTATATTACGTTCTGGAAATAAAGGATTATGAATTAATTCCCGAATTGTAAAATCATGATCAATTTGCTGAGATATATAATAGCTGTCTTTCAAAAGTCCAAATCCACTTCTATTTTCAATATAAGCAATTGGAAAAGGAGTCAAAATATGATGATCTAACAAATAATTAGCATAGTCAAAAGAGCGTTTGGCCTTAGTACTTCTAAAAAAAGAATAAATAATAGATTTGAATAACCCTGGTTTTTGAAAAAATTTAATATTTACCTTTTCATCAACAAGAAAATTGGACTTGATTGTATTTCGAGCCCCGGCAACAATCATATCTCCTTCGTTAAAAAAATTAGCAACTAACTGAAGAATAGCCTCTTCTTTACTTTTATATTTCGAATGAATGATTATTGACACAGCTTACAATTATAATTTGGTTTAAAAGTATAAAAAATAGAACTTTGCGCCAAAGAATACTGCCACAAAGAAATAAAACTTCCTAATTTGAGTTAATATTAAAAACTCAATATTGAGAATCACACACAAAAAATTAGTAAAACAAATAACTCATAATGAAAGTTTTAATCATACAAAACAAACGAATTGGAGATGTTTTAATCAGCTCGGTAATTGCTAATAATTTTAAAGCAAAATATCCTGATAGCAAAGTTCATTTTATGGCTTACGATTTTACTCACGGAGTCATTTTGAATAATCCTAATATCGACAAAATCATTTCTATAAATGATAAAGAATTAAAAAAACTTCCTGTTTTATTTAAACTAATTCGCCGAATTAAACATGAAAAATATGACATAATTTTTGATCCCTATTCCAAAACACAGAGTAAATTAATTTGTAAATTCTCTGAAGCCAAACAGACTATAGGTCACAAAAGTCGAAAAAAACTAGGCAATTGGGGATATTACACTCATCCTTTGACTATCTCTAAAGAAAAGACCAAAATTTGTGGTAAAGCAATTGAAGACCGAATTCATTTATTAAGTCAGGCGGGAAATTTTGAACCTATCAATTATGAACCTAAAATATTTTTAACAGAAGGAGAAAAAAAAGAAGATTGGCTAGGTAAATATACTGACAAGAAAGTTATAGTTCTCGGCGTTTTGGGAAGTACTCCTCAAAAATCGATGCCTTATGAATATGTAGCGGAAATGGTAGATTTTATTGCTTCTCATTATGACGTGTATATTCTTTTTAATTATGCACCACATCAAAAAGAAGAAGCACAAAAAATCTATGAAATGTGCCAGAATAAATCCAATATTATTTTGGATATTTATGCCAAAAGCATTCGTGATTTTATCAAATTGATGAATCAATGTGCTCTTTTGGTTTCTAATGAAGGAGGTACGGTACATATCGCCAAAGCTTTGAACAAACCAACTTTTACTATATTTTCTCCTTATGTAAGCAAAGATCATTGGGCTAGTTTTGAAGATGGAAAATTACACCACTCAGTACATTTACTAGAAATAAAACCTAATTTATTTGAGGAATTCACATTTGAGGAACGTAAGAAAATAGAAAAAAATCCAGATGAATTATACAAACAATTAACACCTGAGCTGATACTTCCTGAGCTAGATATTTTCTTGAAAAATAATTTATAAATTAACTAATTAAAGGGATTTATGACTGCGTGAGGGATTGAAGTGGAGCTCTTTTTGTGAGCGACGACTTTTTAGTCGCTCACAAAAAAGCGGGAACGTAAAGCCCGACCCGAACTTTTTGGGAGGGTCACGCCCAAAAATAAAGTCATAAAAAAAAGCAACCTTATATAGTTGCTTTGTTCTTTTCTATTCCAAAATCGGTTCGTTTTATCTTTTGAATTTTAGTTTCCTTTCTAATATTTCTATTCTTATTAATAGATTCTGGTGTAGCATAACCACGAGGATGATCCAAATGCAGACAAACAGTGCTGTAACGAATTTGTTTAGGTTTTATACCATAATTAACCAATCGTTCACCTAATTCTCTATCCTGCCCACCATATTGCATACGCTCATCAAATCCATTAACAGCTAGAATATCTTTTTTCCAACCTGAAGCATTATGTCCGTTCCAACTTGGAGTTGTTGGAGTCAAAAAGTTTAAAATTGAACTTTTTAAACCTGTTGAAGTCACTTTATTGTTTTTGAAAGAAGATTGCATTCCATTTTGCTTTAACCAAGAAACATCAAAACATTTCCCTGAATAAATATCCTCTTTTGTAATATTTTGAGACAATTCCAATGGTAATTTATGATACCCTCCAGAAAGGAAATAGCCTTCTTCTCTGAATTTAATATGTTGTTCTACAAAGTCTGGACGAGGAATACAATCGCCATCTGACATCATTATATAATCTGTTGTACAAGCTAATATAGCTTTATTTAAAATCTGAGATTTTTGAAAACCATTGTCTTCATGCCAAACATGGATGATAGGATAAAAGACTTCCTTTTTTAATTCATCAATTAAATCGAAAGTTTCCTGACGTGAACCATCATCGGCAATCACCATCTCGAAATTACGATACGTTTGAGTGTTATATCCCCAAATGACTTTTTTTAGCCATTCGACAGAATTATAGGTGCTAATTATAACGGAAATATTCTTTTGCATAATGTCACAAAGATAACCTAAAATTATTAATTTTGTTTTTCTTAAAATAAAAAAATGAGCAAATTAACCGTAATAATTCCTACTTACAACGAGATTGATTATATTGAAGATGCTGTAAAATCAATTGAATTTGCTGATGAAATTATTGTAATTGATTCTTTTAGTTCTGACGGCACTAAAGAAAAAGCACTTGAATTGGGCTGTATAGTACTTGATCGAAAATTTGACAATTTCTCTAGTCAAAAAAACCACTCCATTTCCTATGCCACTGGAGAATGGGTTTTATTTATTGATGCCGACGAGCGTGTTTCTCAAAAACTAAAAATTGAAATCTTATCGGTTATCAAAAATGGGAAACATCAAGGTTATAAGCTTCAATTTCCTCATTTTTATATGAATCGTTTTTTATACCATAAAGTAGATAAAGTGGTACGTTTAGTGAAAAATGATTCCATCTCTTTTTCTGGAGATGTTCATGAAAAACTCTTATTCAAAGGAAGTACTGGTACCTTGAAAAATTTCATGATTCACTATACTTATAAAGGTCTTTTTCATCTTTTGCAAAAGAAGGATTCTTACGCTTGGTTCCAAGCAAATACTTCTTTTAAAAAAGGAAAAAAGGCAGGATATTTTCAGTTAATATTCAAACCTTTTTATCGTTTTTTCTCGTCCTATATTTTAAAAAGAGGCTTTATGGATGGTGTACCTGGCTTGGCACTTGCCAGTATTAATGCTTATGGAGTTTTCTCCAGGTATGCTAAAATTATTTTAATCGAAAAAGGGCTAAAATAATTTCAATCTTCCTAAAAGTAATTTAATTTTAAACTTCAACATACTGTCTTCTCCTTTTATGTCAATTCGCATGATTTCATATGGATTCTTAAAAGGAAATTTATTAATTCTGTTCCCTATTCTCAATCCAAATTTTACATTATTTTTTTGTAAAACTTTTATAAATATTGATTTATTGGGTTCTTTTTTAGGATAGTCTCCATAAGGATAAGCTAAAGCATTATAGACTTTTAGATTACTATTCTCGATAATTTTAAAACATTTAGAAAAATCAGCATTTATTTCAGCTTCTGATAAAGCAGCATATCTGTTATGTTCAAAAGAATGAAGTCCTAATTCTACCCTACTATCTAATTCTTTCAATTGCTCTATGGACATTATCTTTTCGTTTCCTGAGTTCCATGAATCTACATTCCCAATATAGCCGAATGGAATAAAAAAAGTAGCCTTCAAATTGTACTTCTGAAGTAAAGGAACTGCATATATTAACTGATTTTCAGTAACATCGTCAAAAGTAATAATGACACTTTTTGGTTCTATAGTTATTTTGTTTTCTAATTCAGAAAAATGATATGTAGTATAACCCGCATCAACCAAGTAACAAAACTGTTCTTCTAACGTTTTATTGAAAACAGTAAGCCCTCTGCTATCATCTATAACATTTGAAACATTGTGGTACATCAATATAGGTAAACGTGTCATTTGCTAATTTTAAGTTAAAAATTATGACCGTAAATTTATTACATTTGCACTTCATAAACTTCTTTATGCAGAAAAATAATTTGTTCTCAAAAAACAGTATTGGGTTTGACGAATACAATTCGCAGTTAACATTAGAGGCTAAAGAGCTTGCTAATATACTGTATGAAAAGAAAATCAGACCAAATTACTTTCATTTAATCGCAATTCCTTTTGGGAATTTTATCAAAAATTATTTTTTAAAACTCCAAATACTAAAAGGCAAAGAAGGATTTATTCTCTCTTACATACAGGCTTTTGCGACCTTTAAAAAGTATTTATTTTTATGGTTAAAGTATCGAAAATTGGAATAAAACCTATATAGTATTATGTTTGAAGTTGCCGTTGTTATAATAAACTATAATTCAAGTAAACTTACTTGTGAATGCGTTGAAAGCATTTTCGAGAAGACTTCTCTTGATCTTTCATTGCAAATTGTGGTAGTGGATAATTGTTCTGAAAAAGAAGATTTTCTAAATCTTCAAAACACTTTTGTTGCTAAAAATTACTCAAATTTCAAACTAGTAAGGAGTTGCATAAATACAGGATTTGGTGCTGGAAATATGTATGGTTATCAATTTACAAATTCTAAATACATTGCTTTTGTAAACAATGATACTTTGTTTATAAATGATTGTTTATCCATATTGAAATCTGCCATAGAGCCTTATAGTGATGTAGCAGTTGTTGGAGGGCAATCATACACCGAACAAGGAAAAAGAATGGTGGCTTTTGATCATTTTGCTTCAATAACCAAAGAACTTTTGGGGAGGGATTTTTTGGAAAAAATAAACCCGAAAAAATATCCAAAAAGAAAGCTAGAATATAGACAACCTGTACAAGTAAATTATGTTCAGGGTAGTTTTATGTTTATAAAAACAGCAGATTTTAATGAAGTTGGTGGTTTTGATACAAATCTCTTTTTATATTATGAAGAAACAGATTTATCAATACGCTTGCAAAAAAAAGGCAAATCAAGCTATCTAATTCCAGATGCAAAATACATTCATTATCATGGAGCAAGCACACCAAAAAGTATTTTAATAAAAACCGAACTTAAAATCTCATTATTATATGTCATTCGTAAGCATTATGGCTATTTAAGCTTTTGGTTTTTGTTAAATTATCTAAGAATCAATTATATTTTCAGCACCCTATTTAAACCCAAATATTGGTATTTATTAAAAGTACTATTAGCTGGAGCTCCACTTTCAACATCTTTGAAAACTAAACAAATTATAAAATAATGAGAGTTTTATTTCTTTGCCCAGATTATTTTGGCATATATAAAGTCATTGAAAAAGGAATACAAAAGCAATTCAACTGTGACCTAACTTCCATCATATTTGAAGATTATCAATACAAAAATAGTTGGGAAAAAATCTTAAACTTTTTATCGAAAACGTTTTTCAAAAAAAACCTTAAAAAAATATGGGCTAGTAACGAAAGAATAAAAGACATAAAACCAGAAGATCGTTTTGATTATGTTTTTATGATTTGTCCCGATTTTTTAATTAACGAAGATTTAAAATATATTACCGATAAAACTCCAAATCCTATTGTTTATTTTTGGGATAGCTTCAATAATATCCCAAGATACGAAAGGACTTTGCCGTTTTTTAAAAGAAAATACAGTTTTGAACGTAAAGACGCAATAAAATATGACTTAAACTTTCTGACTAATTTTTATCATATTGATGGATATTCACAATCAACTGAAATCGATTTATTCTTTATCGGTACTTATGATAGTCGATTTCTTGTTATAAAGGAAATTTTGGATACTGTCAAACGTAAAAATAAAAATTCAAAAATCATACTTCAGTGTAATAATCCAAAAGTGATTAACGAAAATAAAGATACTGAAATTACTTTTATACAAAAATCAATTCCAATAGAAGAAACAGCAAAAATATTTAGTAATTCAAAAATTATTTTGGATGTTCAAAAAACGATTCAACAAGGACTAACATTCAGAGTATTTGAAGCAATGGGATTTAGAAAAAAACTCATTACTACAAATGCTGACATCATAAATTATGATTTTTACAATCCTAATAATATATTTGTATGGACTGAAGATTCTAAAGATATTCCAGATGCATTTTTTGAAACAGATTATGAAGAATTACCAGAAATAATATTTAAAAAATACAGTCTTGAAAGTTGGTTGAACACTATTTTTAGCGCTAAAAATTCACTTAAATAAAAATATCTATAGCCAACAACTACTATTCAATTGATAAATTATTAAACAAGCTCAATAGTTCCAAAAAAAGGATAACGGCTCTAAAAACAATCTAAAATGTCTTTAAAAAAAGAATTCGAAAAATCAATTCGAAAAACAAAACACTTTCTTTTACAGAGAAGCTATAAAAATTTTAAAATAAATTATTTTAAAAATAACTACTCTGACACAAAAAGACTGATACTTATTTTTACTCTTAGTGGAACACATAAAATTACGGGAGGTATACTTTCTATATGCACTATATTTTCGGTTTTTAAGAACCTAAAAAGCACTCATAATTGCAACGTAATTAGTAGTTTTTTACCCTACAAAAAAGATTTAGACTATAAATACCGAAATTTCGAAAATGAAATGATTATTTATAATTTTAATGAAATAAAAAAACTTTTTAAAAATCTAGATTATCTTGAAATTCATATTCCTGACATGATGGTTATTGAATTTAATAAAAATAATATTAAAATGGATCCTTTTTTTAAATGGATCACTGAAATAAAAGAAGTTCATATTAACATTTTAAACCAAAATGATTTACTTATGCCAAGCATAGATCATATTGAAGCATTAAAAGAAATATCTCCAAATTTGACCATGACTATGGCTCATCAACAATATGCTACAATAGAGAAACGAAATTATTATGGGATGCCTATTCATTTATTATCGCCTTGGTTGAATCCTGTTCCTTATAAAAAAAGGGGCTATTCTGAAAAAGAAAACCTAATTCTATATTCGCCAGACGAAATTCAATCTGTCCCTAATAGCAGTACAATTACAAAAAAAGAAATAATAACACATTTGAAAGAAAACCTAAAACATTATAAATTCATCGAAATTAAAAATATGAAATATGATGTTTACAAAGATTATGCTTCTAGATCAAAATTTGCACTTACTTTTGGAGAAGGTTTAGATGGCTTCTTTTGTGAGCCTATTGTTTCAGGAGGAATATCATTTGCCGTATATAATGAAATATTTTTCACCAAAGACTTTGAAAACCTCCCAACCTTATACAATTCTTTTGATGAATTAAAAGAAAAAATAGTAGATGATATTAACTATTTTGACAACAATGAGAATTATACAAATTACCATCAAATTCTAAATGAAATCTTAGGTAAAAAATATAGCTTCGATAAATTGAAAATAGACGCAAAAGAATTCTATTTAAAACAGTATGATTTTAAATAATCCGAAAAAACATTAGACTTTTTACAATATGATTCTTTACCCTGTCTCTACTTAAAAAAGAAACATTGATTTATAATACCAATGAATCATGTAGGAAAAAACTAATGAAAAATAAGTAAGGAAGTTTCACAACTAAAATGAGTTCGAGAGTTAATTATTTTACTACCTACTTTCCAAAAAAATCTAAATATAAAAAAAGGTTTTATTCAGGTTGTGAAATAGCTTCCTGTTTTTTTTTATACTTATAGTATCTTAAAAATTTAATATTTTAGCAGGTATTCCAAAAACAGTAGTACCTTCTTTTACATTTTTAATTACTAAACTCGATGCTCCAACAGTAGCTCCTTTACGAACCGTAACATGAGGTAATATTGTAGCTCTCGTATTAAGTAATACTTTTTCTTCTAATACTACAAAACCTCCCGTAAAACTATAAGCGCTTAAATGTGACCATTTATCAATCCTCGTATCATGCCCTAAACCCACATAACCTTGTATGGTAACAAAATCTCCAATGATACAATCATTACTAATATTGGAATTCATAAAAACAATTAAACCAACACCAACAACGGCATTTGTATTCAAAATTGTTGAGGGATGAATTAAATTCATAAACTTAGCTCCATTACTCAAAATTAGCTCTGTATAATATATTTTCCATTTAATACTTCCTAATGCACAAACGAAAACATCATTCTCCTCAATTTTATATTCTTCAACAGATGAAATAATTTCAGGATAATTTTCGAAACCATCTAAAGCATCTGATTTATCATCTAAAAAACCTTTTATAATATATTCTGTATTGTAGCCCGAACATTGTTTGGCAAGGTCATATACCTCACGTCCGAAACCTCTTGCACCTATTATTATTAAATTCTTCATTATTCAACTATTAAATTACAGGCTGCCCAGGAATATCCAACACCAAATCCTGCCAGAATTAAGTTTTTGCAATTAGCAGTTTTTCCTTGTTTTTGAGCTTCGTATAAAGCTATCGGAATTGTCGATGAAACTGTATTTCCACAGTCTTCCATTGAAATAAAAAATTTTTCTTCCGGAATCTTTATCTTTTTCCTTAAATGATTCAACATGTATTTATTGGCTTGATGAAAAACAAATAAATCGATATCTTCTTTCAATAAATTCGATTTTTCTAAAATTGCCTCTGTAAGCTTTGGAACAAATTCCCCTGTAAAATTAAAGATTTCTGTTCCGTTCATAAAGAGATTTTTATCATTTCGAACATTCCCAAATTCATCAACCACATCTTGATTTGTATTGGAAACTGGAAAACGCATTCCGCCTTGTTTTACAATTAAATTTTCGGCACCTTTCCCATCTGTTCCAAAGACAAAATTTCCAACAGAACAAAATCCTTTTTCACTGCTAATTAATGTTGCGGCTGCAGCATCTCCGAAAATTGTTTTATTGCTTTTATCCTTTGGATGAATAAATTTCGAATACGTTTCTGAAGTAATCAATAAAACATTCTTCGCCATTTCTCCGGCAATTAATCCTTTAGCCAAACTTAAACCATATACAAAGCCGGAGCATCCTAAATTAAAATCCAAGGCACCGACTGTCGTTTCAAGACCTAATTTTTCCTGAATGATACAGGCAGTAGTCGGCAAAAAATAATCCGGACTTTGAGTACAAAACAATAAAAAATCAATTTCTGATTTATCTATATTATGTTCCAAGAATAATTTTTCGGCTGCTTTTACAGCCATATCTGATGAGAACTCGTCTGTAGCACTAATATGCCTAGAATTAATTCCCGTTTTTGAACTTATTTTTTCAATACCCCATTCCGGAAATTCATGATTTATCAAATCATTTGACAAAACCGCTTCAGGCAGATAATACGAAATGGCTTTTATACTGGCTTTCATTGTAAATTATATGGTTGAAGTTCTTCCTCCGTCTAAAACTATATTTTGTCCAGTAATCCAACTGCTTGCCTCCGATAACAAAAATACAATCGGGTTGGCAACCTGAATCGGGTCGCCATATCCTAAAGGATATTTTTTTTCATCCTGCTGAATTACTTCTAAAGATAGATCTTCAATTGATTTTGAAGTTATTTCTGTTTTTACCATTCCCGGTGAAACACAATTTACTCTTGTTCTACTGTTTGCAAATTCGCTTGCCCAAACTTTTGAAATCGCAATTAATGCCCCTTTACCAGCTGCATAAATTCCGTTTCCTTTCATTCCGAATAAACCTGCGATAGAGGAAACCAAAACAATTGAACTTCCTTTATTTATTTTCTTCTTTTTGAAAATCAGATTCACCAGATATACAATAGAATCAAAATTTATGGATCGCATTTCATTCATTAATTCCTCAGAATAAAACTTAACCGGTGCTAATGATACTATTCCAGCAGAATGCACGATTCCATCAATATTTTCAACTGTATCTACAATAGCTTTGATATCATCCATTTTAGATAAATCGGCAGCTATAAAACTATTTTCGCTTCCGCATTCCTCGATCAGTCTTTCAAGAAAATCCTGACGTCTGGCAACTGCTATAAATGTTCCTCCCTGCCTTACTATTGCTAAACAAGTTTCGTAACCAATGCCCGAAGACGCTCCGGTTACTAGTATTTTTTTTCCTGATAAATCAAATGGATTCATTATATATCTTTTAATTCTTTTTTATTAAAATAGTCATAGAATTTTAAAATCCTAAATTCCTCATCACCAAAAATGGGAGAGCTGTCTTTAAAATTCACTAAATTGGTCTGAATATTTTCGACTATCTTTTTGTCTTCATTCAAAACCAGATCCAACGATTCATTGGAACTGTTATTTATAAAATCAATAATATTCTGTTGTGATTCGGTTAGTTCATTTTCAAATTCAGGAGCAAAATAACGTACTCTTAAATTTGTTTTTGAGGCTGATTCCGGAAACATAAATCCAAAATAAAATCCTTTACCTTCGACTGAACTTATAAATGCATTCGGATAAATATAAAAATGCAAATAGCCCTGCGGTTTAAAAGTTCTACCTGCTAATGATTTTTCGATGATTTTGTTTGGTTTAACATCTTCTCCTTTTGGGAATTCACACCAGCTGTGCGCATCAAAAAAATCAAATTTCTCAGGAGGCACAGAACCAAAACCCATTTTTGCAAATGAATTTTCATGTACTGAAGTACAGTGATAACATTCTAACACATTTTCTACCAAAAGCTTCCAATTGACTTTATGTTCAATTGTATAGTCGATCGTTTTCGCACCAAAATGTTTGCTTATATCTTCTAACGGACTAAACATATTCCCTAGATAATCACCTAAACTTTTATCAAACTGATTATTTAATTTTATAAAGACAAAATCACCACAATAATCAACTTCGTATTCTTTGAGCCTTAATTCATTGATGTTGTCTTTCTCAAATGAGTTACGGCACATTAATCCAATTACATTTCCTTTTTTGCCATAAGTCCAGTTATGATACAGACACGAAGAAACCCTGTTCCCATAAGGCTCTTCATGGATTGTATTAAAACGGTGTAAACAAACATTTTGAAAAGATTTTATGGTACCGTTATAGTTTTGGATAAAAATTTTATTTCCAAAATACTCTAAAGTAACAAAATCATTGTTGTTTAATAATTCATTTTTATGTGCGACCAGTAACCAGGATTCATTAAAAAACAAAGACTTTTCTTTTAGATAAACGGCTTCATCTATGTAATTTAAATTTTTTATCATATTTCAATTAAATCTGAAATTACAACATTTTCCAATCTTATTTTTGCTGTTCCCCAGGATAAACCAACTCCAAATCCGCAAATGATTAAATCCTGTGAAGTGTTTGTCAGACTATCTTTTAATTCAGTTACAATTGTTAATGGAATCGTTGTAGAAGATGTATTTCCGAACTCTTTTAAGGAATAAGGAACTTTTTCAACTGGCAGTTTTAATTTTTTAACAATCATTTTATTCATCATTAAATTGGCCTGATGAAATACAAAATGGCTGATTGCTTCCTTATCGATTTCAAATTTTTCAATCAGTTTATTTACGGTTTTTGGCGCTTGTGAAATTCCAAAACTAAAAACATCCATCCCGTCAAGGACTAACTGGCAGGCATTTCTTTCTATTCCGGGAGAAATAGTGTGATAAGTTAAAGAATCAGCATTTATACGGTTTCTGGATCCGCCGTCATTTACAATTATCGTTTTATAACCGGAACCATCACTACCTAAATCAAAAAGCATATTATCTGCCTTTTCATCATATTCAAATGCTGTTGCACTCCCTCCGTCTCCAAAAAGCGGAACCGTACTCTTATCTGATTTGGAAAGTAATTTACTACTTGTATCTCCAGCCAAAAGCAATCCTTTTTTGAGACCAGTTGCCTTCATCATACCTGCTATTATTGACATTCCGTAAACGTATCCTGAACATCCCAAAGGAACATCAAAAGCGATACAATTTGTAGACAATCCCAATCTATCCTGAAGTATGGCAGCAGAAACAGGTAAAATATAATCGGCAGTCTGCGAAACAAAAACCAGGATCTCTATTTCTTCTTTTTGCCAGTTCAGGTCTTTGATTAATTTTTCAGCAGCCTCAGAGCATAAATCAGAAGTGCAGATTTCCTTGGTTGCAATACGTCGTTCTTCAACTCCGGTTGCATCAACAAATTTCTGAATCTCTTCTTGTGTCAATATATCCAAATCAATATTGCGTTCCTTATTTTTTGGAACGCAACACGATATACCTTTTATTGCAATACTATTTACTGAAAAAGTAGCCATTTCAATTACCCTTTATTTTTTATTATTTCGAAAATATCATTTAATGATTTCGAAGATTTTATATCATCACCAGTTAATTTTACAGAATATTCTTCATCAGCCATCGCAATTAATGACAAAGCTGTCAACGAATCCCATTCTTCCAAATCTCTAAAAACAGTTTCTTGTTTTATTAATGTTGCATCTGTATCATCTAAAAGTTCTGCAAAATTTTGCAAAAAAGTGTTAATTTCCATAGTATTCCTAAATTTATTTTATTTTTATTATATATGTTTTTTATAAAAATTTAAAAGAAAAGATGTTAATTTTATTTCAAGAAAAATACTCATAAAATATTGTTAATCAGGTAATCATGAGTAACCAAAAATTGTTCTATTTTTTAAAATTCCTGCTTTTGCTGATAAATCAGCATTCTTTTCCTATTTTTACCCCACAAATATAACAATAGTTTACCCTTAAAGGTAAATTAAACGTACTAAATCCATAATTATAATGATTCCAGTAACCAAAACTTTTCTACCCCCACAAGAAGAATACAATTCTTATGTAAAACGTGCGTGGGATAAAGTTTGGCTCACAAATCGTGGTGAACTGACAATAGAATTAGAAGATAAACTTAAAGAATATCTCGATGTTCCTCATATTACGATTACTAATAACGGTACAATACCTTTGCAAATTGCCTTAAAACTATTTGGTAAAGGTGGAGAAATAATTACAACTCCTTTTTCTTATGTGGCTACTTCTGCTGCAATTGTGTGGGAAAATTGCACTCCAATTTTTGTTGATATAAATCCTGAATATCTAACTATAGATGAGACCAAAATTGAAGCAGCAATAACTTCAAAAACAACTGCAATTTTGGCAACTCACGTTTTCGGAAATCCTTGCCATGTTGAGGCTATAGAAATTATTGCAAAAAAACACAACCTGAAAGTAATTTACGATGCTGCACATTGTTTCGGTGTAAAATACAACAACCAATCTATATTTAATTTTGGAGATGTAAGTACTTGTAGTTTTCATGCAACAAAATTATTTCATACAGGAGAAGGAGGTGCCATGTTTTGTAATGATGATAAAATACAACACCAGTTGTTTTTTAGCCATAATTTTGGGCACAATGGTCCATTAGAATTTTACGGTCTCGGAATTAATGCTAAAATTTCCGAATTGCAATCAGCAATGGGATTAGCTCTTTTCCCTTATATGGAACATATTATTGCAGAAAGAAAAAAAGTAACTGATTTTTATAATACGAATTTAAACTTTAACAATTTAAAAAACATAAAAATTAGAGAAAATACCGAATGGAACCATAGTTATTATCCAATACTTTTTGATTCAGAAGCTACTCTATTAAATGTTCAAGAAGCATTACAAAAAGAAAACATAATCCCTAGACGCTATTTTTATCCTTCTTTAAATACCATTACTTATACTAAAGGGAATAAAATGCCACTATCAGAATCTATCGCTTCAAGAATAGTGTGTTTACCATTATATGTGGGACTTTCTACAATTGATTTACAGAAAATTGTAGACATTATAAATAAACTAACATCTTAATAATACTGCATCGTTTTAAACAATCATCAAGTTGTTATTAAATAAAAATTTCTATTATGAGTCAGGATTTAAATCAAGAAATAATTAACGCATACGAAGTTATAAAAGAAGGAGGTATTATCCTCTATCCGACTGATACTGTGTGGGGAATTGGCTGTGATGCAACTAATCCTGAAGCAGTTGCAAAAATATACAAACTCAAACAACGAGCTGAAACTCAAAGCATGATTTGCCTAATGAATGGCGAAAAAATGATCTACAATGTTTTCAAAGAAGTTCCTGAAGTAGCTTGGCAAATTATGGATTTATCCGAAAACCCAACTACATTGGTACTTGATAATCCTAGGAATGTGGCAAAAAATTTAATTGCAGCCGATAATACTTTAGGGATTCGCATCGTCAAAGAACCCTTTTGTTTTAAATTGATGGAGCGTATGAAAAAGCCATTAGTATCTACCTCGGCAAATATTTCTGGGCAGTCTACTCCAAAAAGTTTCAAAGAAATTAGTCCTGAAATTATAAAAGGCGTTGACTATGTTGTAAATTTGCACCACGATAAAATTGCCGGAAAACCTTCAACAATCATTAAATTAACTAATGATTCACAGGTGAAAGTAATTCGAAAATAATTTTCAGATTGCAATTTTCATTTGCAATTTGTTAAAAAATTTCAAACTTTTCCATAAAAATTGGGATTAAACAAATTTAAGAATGAACATTAAAACTTCCTATAAAGAATTTTTAAATAATAAAATATTCGAAGTCATATCGAAAGCATCACAAGAACTTAATGTGGAAAGTTATGTAATTGGTGGCTTTGTACGTGACTTACTTTTAAACAGAGACTCCAAAAAAGACATTGATATTGTTGCTGTTGGAAGCGGTATCGAATTAGCTTTAAAAGTATCTGAATTACTGCCTAAAAAACCAAAAGTTCAGGTTTTTAAAACGTATGGTACAGCCATGTTACGTTTTGAAGATACCGAAATTGAATTCGTTGGAGCCCGAAAAGAATCATACAATCACGATAGTAGAAATCCAATTGTAGAAAACGGAACACTTGAAGATGATCAAAACAGACGTGATTTCACCATCAACGCACTAGCTTTATCCTTAAATTCAAATAATTTTGGCGCTCTTTCAGATCCTTTTAATGGAATATCTGATTTGACCAACAAAATAATAAAAACACCTCTTGATCCTGACATCACTTTTTCTGACGATCCATTGCGAATGCTCAGAGGAATTCGATTTGCTACTCAATTAGGATTTGACATAGACCAAGATTCATTGGACTCTATTACTAAAAATGCCGAGCGCATCAAAATAATTTCTGGAGAACGTATTGTCGAAGAGTTAAATAAAATTCTTTCTACTGATAAACCCTCAATCGGATTTTTATTGTTATTCAAAACTGGCCTTTTAGATATCATTCTTCCCGAACTGACTGCTTTAAATCAAGTTGAAGAAATAGAAGGTCATACACACAAAAATAATTTTTACCACACTCTTGAAGTCGTAGATAACATTTGTCCAAATACGGATGACGTATGGTTGCGTTGGTCGGCTTTATTACATGATATTGGTAAAGCACCTACCAAACGCTTCAACAAAAAACAAGGCTGGACATTTCACGGGCATGAATTTCTTGGTGGAAAAATGGCTAAGAAAATATTTGAACGCTTACACATGCCATTAAACCATAAAATGAAGTTTGTACAAAAAATGGTTATCATGAGTTCTCGACCAATTGTTTTAGCACAAGATATTGTAACAGATTCTGCCGTTCGCCGTTTGGTTTTTGATGCTGGTGAAGACGTCGAAAATTTAATGACACTTTGTGAAGCCGATATAACTACCAAAAACCCTAATAAATTTAGAAAATACCATAGTAATTTTGAAATTGTTCGAAAAAAGATTGTAGAGGTAGAAGAACGTGACCATGTCCGCAATTTTCAACCACCAATTTCTGGAGAAGAAATCATGGAAATCTTCAATTTGAAACCATCCCGTGAAATTGGAATGCTCAAAGAAGCTATTAAAGAAGCCATTCTGGAAGGTGATATCGCCAATGATTATGATGCCGCTTATGGATTTATGATGAAGAAAGCAGAAAAATTAGGATTGAAAAAAACGGAAAACTAATTAAAAGATTAAAGTACATATAAAATGAAAAACAATAAATCCGTAATTATCTGGCTTCTATCGGGTTGCTTTTTAGTGTTTGTAATGGTAGTTGTTGGTGGGATTACCCGATTAACCAATTCAGGGTTATCAATGACCGATTGGCATTTGGTTACCGACACTCTTCCTCCTCTAACAGAAGCAAAATGGCATGAAACATTTGACCAATACAAACAATTTCCTGAGTACCAAAAAATCAATATTCATAACGACTTTACACTTTCCGATTATAAATTCATCTATTTCTGGGAGTGGTTTCACCGTTTCATCGGGAGAATAATTGGTCTTGTATTTATTGTTCCTTTCTTCTATTTTCTGTGGAAGAAAAAAATTGACAAAGCCACCCTTAATAAATGTTTTGTTTTACTTGGAATGGGAGCTTTACAAGGTTTTTTTGGTTGGTTTATGGTAAGAAGCGGCCTAGTCGATAATCCTGATGTTAGTCATTTCCGCCTTTCATTACACCTTACATTTGCCTTTATTACTTTTGCATATACCCTTTGGGTCGCTTTAGATTTAATCTATCCCGATAAAAAACAAGTCATTGTTCCATTACGAAAAATAGCCCGATACGCATTAATCTTTTTACTTCTGCAAATCATTTACGGAGGTTTTGTTGCAGGTTTGAATGCCGGTTTAATTCACAATCATTGGCCTTTGATGAGCGATGGGGAATTCTTTCACGAAAGCATCGCACTCGAAAAAAACACTTGGTTGGAACGCTTCACCGAAGGAAAAAGCGGTGTACAATTCGTTCATAGAACCTTAGCTTATTTTGTAGTAGGGCTTATTTTATTCCTTTATTTTAAAAGCAAAAAATATACCCTTGACTCACAACAACAAAAAGGATTAAACGCATTGGTACTAATCGTTTTTATCCAATTTACTTTAGGGGTTTGTACATTGCTTTATAGTGTTCCGCTTTGGCTAGGTTTAACCCATCAAATCGTCGCTTTCTTTTTATTAACAGCAATGACATATACTTTGCACCGATTGAGTAAATAAACAAAAATCGCAATCAAAATCAATTCATAACAAAACGCTTTTGAAAATATATTAACTCCTTGTAGAGTTCATTTTCAAAAGCGTTTTGTCATTTTAAAATTACAATTTAGCAAAATGCTCAAAATAGCATTACTTTTGTAGTCCGACTATATTGTCACATCTCATCGCTCACTTATCACAATGTCTAAACTTGCCGCACAAAATCAATTCCTTGATTTATCTGATTATGGTAGACCGTTTGCAAGATATTTTGCAAATCAATTAAAAAACACACGTTTTACTCCTATACACGTAACGCTTCTTTTTGGCGTTTCTGGACTAATTGCCATTTATTGTGTGATACAAAACCATTACTATTTTGCTGCTTTTTTTATCATTTTAAAATCAATAATTGATGCCATTGATGGGGAACTGGCACGTGCAAAAAATACACCATCATACACTGGAAGATACCTCGACAGTATATTTGACATCATCTTGAATTTTTTGCTTTTAATGTCTATTTGTTATGTATCCAAAACTACTTTTTGGACTACAATTTTAGCATTTATTGGTATCCAATTACAAGGCACTTTATACAATTATTACTATGTAATTTTAAGACATAAATTAGAAGGAGGAGATACAACAAGTAAAATTTTTGAAGACAAATCTCCTAGAGCATTACCTGGTGAAAGTCAAAAAACTGTGGATCTTTTTTTTCGAATATATACTTTCGTTTACGGTATATTCGATACAATCATTCACCGTTTGGATAAAGAAGCTTATAAAGTAAAATCATTTCCAAATTGGTTTATGACAATTGTTTCGTTATATGGCTTAGGCTTTCAATTACTGCTTATAGCAATTATGCTTACATTAAACAAAATAGAATACATTGCTCTGTTTTTAATTATTTACACTTTACTTATTTTTGTCTTAATTGGCATCAGAAGAGTGTTTATTCGTCCATAAAACGACTATAAGCAAAATCTATGTACAATACGTAAACAACATAAATTCAGAATTTTAGACAAAACCACCTCAACAATAAAAATAAGACAGTGCTAACCTATCCAATTTTTAAAATCTGAAACCTTTTCTCTGCTTACAATTACCTCATCTTCCTTATAAGTAGGCAAAACAATCTTTAATCTGGAGTTGCTGTACATCACTATTTCCTTTATTGCCTTGAGCGAAACAATAAACTTTCTACTAATTCTATAAAAATCTTTAGTATCGATTTCTTGTTCCAAAAGTTCCAAAGTAGTATCGATTAAATAATCTCTGTTGTCGAAAGTATGAATATAAGTTCCTTTATTTTCGCTAAAAAAACATTCGATTTCATCTACTGAAATTACTTTTAGATGTTGCCCTATTTTGACTGTAAATCTTTTTTTGAATGTTTTTTCAAAAGGGTTCGCAAACATTTTTTTGATTTGTTCAAAATCCAACTGCAAGGAATTTTTTCCTACAGAAAGCGTTGAATCAAAACGATCTTTAAATTTAAAAACAGCAGTCTCCAAATCATCTTCATCGATGGGTTTCAACAGGTAATCAATACTGTTTAATTTGAATGCTTTTAGTGCATATTCATCATAAGCAGTTGTAAAAATAACAGCACTTTTTATGTTTATTTTTTCGAAGATTTCAAAGGACAAACCATCTGATAATTGGATGTCTAAAAATATTAAATCGGGGTGTTCATTTTTAGAAAACCAGTCAATTGATTCTTCAACAGAATGCAGCATAGTTTCTACTGCAATATTCAATTTTTCGAGTTTTCTTTGTAGCAATCTCGCTGCTGGTTTTTCGTCTTCGATAATTAGTGTGGTCATTTAATAAAGTGCAAAAGGTGAAAAAATTAGTCTAAAACTACTCCCATTTATTTGTGTTCGCTTTCTCTTTCTCCATATAATTTTGGATTTTCTTTTGTTCCCAATCATCATTAAAAAACAAATCAGTCCCAAAAACAGTTGCCCCATGTGCAATTAAAGCTATTCCCCAAAATATTGCGGTTGAAAAAGTATGCCAATTCCAAAACCCAGAGTTCCCAATATAATCTCTATTAAAACTGGAAATAAGAATAATTGCATTTACAATAAAATATACTTTTAAATGTGAATAGAATCCTTTTATTCTTTTTACCTTTTTGTACGCTATATTATAGTTTTCATCTGTGCTAAATTCTCGTGAATCCTCTTCGAACATTCGTCTTGTAAATCGTCCCATTTTATTTATATTGAGTTAATTATTGCCATTTGTTTTTATTCTCTTTCTCTTTTTCCATCAATTCTTTGATTTTTCGTTCTTCCCAATCTTTCCCTAAAGTTGGTAATACTTCAAAAACTTTCAATCCATGAAAAAGAACTCCCAATCCCCACCACATTAATGGCCAATAAAACCATAAACGATCTGGTGATGTCCATAAATTAATTACAAGCAAAACAATATTTACAACAATAAAAGCTGCGAGATTTCCATAAAAACCTTTAATATTTTCTACTTTCTTTTTTGCTAAATAATATTTATCCTCTTCGTTATACTTAATTTCCATGATTACCTTTATTTTTATTCTAAGATGTTTTTCAGTTTATACTTACTCCCATCTTTTTTGGTTATTTTCTTTTTCCAGAATCTCTTTAATTTTTCGTTCTTCCCATTCTTTATTAAAAAGAGGAGAACAATTAAATGCCTTCAATCCATGTAAAACAACTGGAATTCCCCAACCTAACAAACACCACCAAAAATACAAAAACCCTGGTGAAGTCATAAGATTTACAACTATTACAATTGGATTACAAAGAAGATACACAGTCAAATGTTGGTAAAATTTCTTTATTTCTTCCACTTTCTTGTGAGCTTGATAATAACGTTCCGCTTCCGTATAATTTTTCTCCATTATTATTTCCAGGATTGTTTATTGTTACCCTTTTCCATAAACTCTTTGATTTTTCTTTCTTCCCAATCGGTACTATATCCAAAAACTTTAAAAGCATGCATTACAATTCCAAATCCCCAACCTAAAGCCGAAAACCAAAACCACTCAAAATTAGGTGAATATGTCACATTTATAAAAACTAAAAAAGGAATCACACAACAATATGAAATTACATTTCCATAAAATCCTTTTAATTCTTCTACTCTTTTTTTAGCTCTGAAATACGCTTTATTTTCATCGCTGTAATCTGTACTTGTTTCCATAACTGAAATTTGTTTAGTTAAAATTGGAATTTTAACAGTGAAACTTTGCTCATTTTCTTCAATTAGAACTTTTCTATTAGTAATGATTCCATAACGATCCACAATATTTTGAAGACCAACTCCTTGCCTACTTTGTATGACTTCCTTTTTTTGAAAATTATTTTGGATTGCCAGATAATCGCCATCAACAAATATTCGAATATGCAATGGTCTTTGTTCACTTACAACATTGTGTTTTACTGTATTTTCAAGCAAAAGCTGTAATGATAACGGAACCACTTTTGCATCCGGAATGCCATTTGTCGCTGGCAATTCGTAAAACAGACTGTTTTCAAAACGCATTTTCAACAAATTCATATACGTTTTTGCAAACGACAATTCATCTTCAACAGAAACTAATTCTTTGTCTTTTTGTTCTAAAACGTAGCGATAGATTTTTGACAAAGAAGTGGTAAAACGTTGTGCATTATCCGGATTTTCTTCAATCAAAGAACTTAATACATTTAAGCTATTAAACAAAAAATGCGGATCAATCTGATTCTTTAAAGTTTCAAACTTTGCATTGGCGGTTCCTGCAATAATTCTTTGCTGAGTCACTTCAGATTTCGAAGCTTGTTTCCACTGTACCATAAAGCTTCTGGCTTGCATAAAAGTAGAGACTCCTAATGATAAAATGATGTAAAAAAGGTGTACCCAAATCATTCTTTCGCTAAAAAAATTACCTAAAGGCAGATCCTGAACTATCACAAAAATGACATAATCAATTCCTAAGACAGCTGGAACAGTGTACAAAACAGTAACCAAAATTCCATAATATACTCTTAGATTTGTTTGCTCGAGCCAATCCCATTTTCTATCTAAAAGAACATTAAGAAAACCATTCCCGAAACCAAGACCGAAAGAATACAAGCAACTTAAACAGAACGTAAGTAATACATTTTTTACAGTTAAATTGGGTCCTAAACAAACAGAAAATATTATTGTAAAAACCATAGAAATCTTGAAACACATTATCGTTCCGCTTTTCAAATTTCCGAATGTATTTCTATAGTCTTTCATTTATAGGTAGGCTTAAAGTATTATTTTTTACAGTTTTTTTGAGATTCCAAAGCTCTTTCTAATCCCCATTTTGGAGAGAAAGAAGTTTCAGGTTTAAAAGTAGCAAAAAGTTCGACAGCTTTATCTACTTGTGAACATAATGGTTTTGTATCTACCCCTGTCCATTTGGCTCCTCCCAACTGATAATCCGCTTCGCCAAAAACAGCTCTTGGATTATTAGGGTTTATTGCTTTAGCTTTAGCATAATCCTCCATTATTTTACCTGAATATTTTTGGGCATTTGTCATCGGATCTTGTACAACCCAAGCTGTATAAAGTAAAGCTTGCATCACATATAATTCTGAATTATTTTGATCTTTTATCATTTCAACATCAAGAGCATCTTGTGCTTTTGACAATAGCAATTGAGCTTTAGATTTATCTTTTTCTGAAAAAGCAGCAGTTGTGTTTATTAAAGCTACATAGTAATTAGGCAGCCAGTTATTTTTTTCTGCAGAAGCAATTCTTTCGTACATTGACGAAGCTTCATCTGTTTTCCCTTCTTTCCAAAGCCCAGAAGCTTTTGTCATTCCTTGTTCAAATTGTGTTTGTGCTGAACTTATTACTACTACAAATAATGCTATTGTCGTGATGATTTTTTTCATTTTGATATAATTTAAATGGTTATTTCTATTTTTTAGTTATTGAATACAACGTCAACTTTCAAGTCTTTATTAATGTCAAATTTAGCATCTGTATATCTAGGAGGCCCCATAAATCCTTTAGCATTATTTGAACAGGCATAATCTTCAGAAGGGATTCCCATCATATTTTTATCAAGTTTTCCATTACTATTTTCATCTTGATAGGCCGAAATCCCATATTCTCCTTTTGGAATACCAACAAAAGTAACTGTAGCCTTATTATTTTTAATTTCGGAAGCAATACTTTTATAAGTCGATTTAAGGAATGTTCCATCTGAGTTGTACAAACTCACTTTTAAAGTTCCTGTATCGTTTTTTAAACCTGAAACAGAAACAGTTAGATTTACATTTTGTGCAGACATTAAGCTGCAGATAAAAAAAGCGATTGCGGTAGTGATTTTTAACATAGTGTTTGATTTTAATTGTTGTTATTTTTGATGATTGAAACGATTATTAATTTATACTTCAAAAGTATTTCAGTTTTAACTGATTTAAAATTTAAAACTACCGAACTGTAGATTTTTGAGGATGAATTGCGATTTATAAATTCTTCAACTGATTATCATTTTTATTCTGGCTAATTGTCCAGAAGAAACCAACGAAGAAAAATCGATCTGCGGTTGGTGTAACGGCTTGTCTATTATAAACTCCATTTGCATCTGGTAATTTTGCATAATCATATCCAAAAACATTTTGACTTCCTAAAATATTTGATACAGAGAAATAAAGAATTTTTTGTGTTGTTAATAAATAAGCCCAGTTAAAACTCAAACTGTTATACGACTTGGTTTTTCCGCTCATAAACTGCGTTTGATTTGGATCATTATAAGGTCTTCCTGTACTGAAACTATTGGTGAATCCAATTTGTGATTTCCAATCGGTAATAAAATATTTAGTTACAACTGATAAATTATTATTGGCTATAAAACTCGGTGTTGCCATGGTTGGAAAATTTTTATACTGTCTTTCAGAATCGATATACGAATACGAAATCCAATATTCAAGGTTTTTATACAAATTACTATCTCTCCAAAATAAATCCAATCCTTTTGCATAACCTGAACCGTTATTATTGAAAACTGAATTGTACTGAATATCTTTAGAATCATATTGAACCAGATTACTGTAATCTTTATAATAGGCTTCCGCTCTAAAAGTCTGTCCCGGTTTTGTAAATTGATAATTTAGAATATAATGCCTTGCCTTTTCGCTCTCAAACTGATGGTATTTAGAATATTTAATGTAATCAACAACTGGTGTTTGAGTAAAATCTCCGTAAGCAAAAGAGAACTGACTGGTTTTAGAAACTTTATACGCAATTGAGGCTCTCGGAGCAAGGTTAGTTTCGTTTAACAAACTATTATTGGAAAGCCTTAAACCAACCTTTAATGCTAGATTTTTAGAAAATAAAACATCACCCTCTGTATAAAAAGCTGCAATATTAGAATCATAACCATTGGCAACTTTAAGCGTAATGTTGTCATCAAAATTTTCATTGAATTTTGTAATAAAATAATCTGCTCCAAATGACAAATTAAAATAATTTGAGAAATGTTTTCTTAACTTCAATTTCAATTGTGCAGCATTTTCGTCGCTATCAACATCACTTGTATTGTACTTTACTTTATTGCTATTGTAACCATAACTTATACCCGAAGTTAAACGCCAACCCGTTCCAAAAGTTCCATTGTAAGAAGCATTCAAATAGAAATTATTATTATTTAAATCGGTTCTGATTTTCTCTTCGAAGTTTACATTTTTTTGATTCAAATCGAATTTCTCAGAATCAAACGCTGCATATAGTTTGAAAGTTCCGTTCACAAAGTGATAACGGTAAACTGTTTCTCCAGACAATGATTGGTATGGACTATTCCACTCTACATTTTGTGGAATTACCGCTTGATAAGGCGCTAAATTGATGTAAGCTGTATTAACACTCAACGAACTTTTTTTCCATTTTTGAGTATTTCCCAATCCTAAACCCACTGTCATTAATGAAATCTCTGTTTTGTTTTGATCGGCCTCATCCTGTGTATTTAAAAGTAAAACACTTGATAAAGCTTCACCATATTCTGCCGAATATCCTCCAGTAGAAAAAGCGATTCCACTAAACAAAAAAGGAGAAAAACGACCACGTGTTGGTAAATTATTAGTGGTTGCTCCATATGGCTGTGCAACTCTAATTCCGTCAACAAAAGTCTGCGTTTCGCTTGCTTCTCCCCCACGAACAAACAAACGACCATCTTCGCCAACACTTTGTGTTCCTGGCAAAGTTTGTAAAGCGGCAACAATATTCCCAGCAGAGCCTGCAGTAGTTACAATATCCAATGGTTTAAGAACAGAAACTCTGGCTTTATCTCCAGATTCTAATGTTCCAGCTGTTATAACAACCGCATCAAGAGCATTTACATTTTCACTTAGCTTAACGATTTGATTTTTAAAATTAGCGACATCAATTTCTTGTTTGTAGGTATCATAAATTAAGAGACTCACTATCAAAAATTGATTTCCTGCTGCTGTTGTTTCAAAAGAAAAATCACCAGTTTCGGAACTTGTCGCTCCATCATAAGTTCCGTCAATGTAAATATTAGCTCCTGCAACTGGTTTTCCTTTCGCATTTGTAATTTTGCCCGAAATAGTATTTTGTGAAAATAATGCGATACTAAATAAAAAAGCGACTACTAAAAAAATGGTTTTCATAAGATTATTGATTTTGATGAGGCAAATGTATTTTAACAGTTTTAGTTAAAAAATATTTAAAAACCCAACTGTAGAAATTCGGGGATGAGTTGTCAATTACTTATTTGTATCTTAGCTTTTGAATTTAAAAACTCTATTTATTATGTCAGAAAGTAAAAGAATTTCGAATTTATATCAATCCATTTATAATGGAAACCCGTGGCTTGAGGTTACACTAGCAGATACTTTAAAAGAGGTACATGCAGAACAGGCTCACAAAAAAGTGCATCCTAATTTGAATACAATTTGGGAAATTGTCAATCATCTTATACAATGGAGGAGAAATATTTTGAGGCGTGTACAAGGAGAAACAATTATAACACCCGACCATAATTATTTTGTACCTGTTATAGACCCATCTGAAGTTGCTTGGGCACAATCACTTCAAACTCTGGCAAAATCACAGGAATCATGGAATGCTTTTTTTGAAGGTTTTAATGATTCCGATCTGGCAAAAATATATCCGGCAAATAATCACACGTTTTACGAACACATTCATGGAATCATCCAGCATGATGTTTATCATTTAGGACAGATTGTTATTTTAAAAAAACTTCTTTAAAACAGCAAAATAAATGATATGAAATATATTGATAAGATTGAACATCTGCTCCCCTTAGGTTATGTTTTCCTAGTATTAATGGGGATTATAAAAGAAAGTGTATTCTTTTATCAAATAGGGATTAATATTTTGACCTATTCATCAATTATGGACATTTTAATTAGCCCATTAGCGACATTAACTTCAAATCCATTTACATTAATCGCTGTAATTATAATCATCGTATTACATTTTTATTTACCCAACATACTGCTTAAAAATGACCACAAAAATTGGGTTAGAAAACTTTTTGAATTAAAAAAAACAAAAGATGAATTATCAGCAGAAGATCTAAATAAATATTATATCACAATTTCGATAAAAACTCTTTGCACTTCTATATTATCAATTTTTTTAGGTTTTGGTTTAGCCGGAGGCTACTTTATTTCAAAAAAAATAAAAAACAACAAACTAGAATATGATTACAAACTCAACTATAATAGCGGAGAATCCGAAAATGTTTTCATAATAAATTCTAATACAGAATATTATTTTTATATAGCCAAAGGCAATCAAACCATAAAAATTGCCCCAGTAGCATCGATAAAAAACATCGAACTGACAAATAACCGAATGCTAAATAAATAACAATTTCTAATCCTAAAAAAACAAAATTGTTCTATCCTTAAATTTCTATTTTATATGAAAAAACCAATACTAATCCTCGCTTTTTTATTCCTGAGTTTAGTTTCTTTTTCACAGGAAACAGAATCTAAATACGACGAAAAACTGGCAAAATCTCTAAATGCTGATGAACGTGGCATGAAGAAATATGTATTTTGTCTTTTAAAAACTGGAACTAACACAACAGCTACTAAAGAAGAATCTCAAAAAGCATTTGAGGGGCACATGACTAATATTGGCCGATTAGCAAAAGAAGGAAAATTGGTTGTTGCGGGGCCCTTTATGAAAAATGATAGAAATTACAGAGGTATTTATATTTTTAATGTTGAAACCGTTGAAGAGGCCAAAGCACTTGTTGCTACCGATCCTGCTATACAATCCAACTTACTAGAAGCCGAATTAACACCTTGGTATGCTAGTGCTGCTTTGCAGGAAACAGTAAAAATTCATGATAAAATAGTAAAACCTAAATTTTAATCCGTTGATTATAAAACGGCGCCCGAAGATCGTTTGCCGCAGTTAGAAGCTTGCTTGAGGCAGTCCGAAGCTCGTTTGAAGGAGTCCGAAGCTAATTTGAAGGAGTCCGAAGTATGTTTGAAGGAGTCCGAAGCTCGTTTGAAGGAATCCGAAGCTCATTTGAAGGAGTCCGAAGTATGTTTGAAGGAGTCCGAAGCTCATTTGAAGGCATTATTTTTTCTTCGGAGTCCTTATTTAACTGGACGGAGCACAAAAACAGCTGAAATAAACAAAATTTGAGCTTTATAAGTTTCTACTCATTATTAACTATCTTTAATAAAAGAATAAAACAGAACAAACTTTCACCAATCTAGACTGTTTTGGGTATAAATAAGAAAGTTTGTATTGCATATTAATGAATTCGTAACGATGTTACTACAGAATATTAAAATTCAATAAACTAACAAGAAAAATTAAAGAATTATGTCAAGAATTGTAATGGTAATAGGTTTATCAATCGCTTTCATAGGCTGGGCTTTATACAGACTTCTAATTAAAAAAGACTTAAAGCAAAATTTAAATAACGTATACCTTGGATTATTTTTTATTGGAACATGGGCGCTACTCTATTTTTTTATTGTTGAATACTTGTAAACTCCTGTTCTAAAGGCTATAAAATTTTAAGTATAATAATTTAAACAAAATTAAAGATGCCACACCTTTTAGCAAAACTCAGAAATGTACCTTTTGAAACCATCAAAGAGGTCTTAGAAAACGACAAAGCTTTTCATGCATCCGAAGAAATGTATTTAGAGCATATTTGGCAAAATGTCGATGATGAAAATGAAGTGTTATTTCTTTTCAGAATTAATTCAATAGAAAACACCAAAAAACTGATTGAGAAATTACATTCTAAAGCATTAGAACAAAATCCAGATGCCAATTTACCTAACATGACTTATTTACAATGATTGCATTAAACAAAATACACCACATCGCTATTCTCTCTTCTGATTACGAAAAATCAAAACATTTTTATACCGCTATTTTAGGGCTAACGCCTATACAAGAAATCTATCGTGAAGAGCGACAATCCTATAAACTTGATTTAGCTCTGAATGGAAACTATATTATTGAATTATTTTCCTTTCCAAATCCTCCACAACGTCCATCAAGACCAGAAGCTGCTGGATTACGCCACTTGGCTTTTGAAGTGAATGACATTCAGGAAACAAGACAATACATAATCAATCAAGGCTGCATTGCCGAGGAAATACGCATCGATGAATTTACTGAAAAGAAATTTTTCTTTATAGCTGATCCAGATAATACACCCATTGAATTTTATGAGCAATAATTGTCATTTTATCAATTTTAACATAATAAAAGGGTTATTTTTTAGGAGAATACCATATTGATTCTTTAATTTTGCGAAACGTATAACTTTTTACGCTTTACAAACTTACTACTGATGAATAAAACGGCTAAAATCAAAAAAAATCATCAATTCATTGTTCTTCGAAAATTAATAATAGTTTCCACTTTAATCGGTTTTCTTTCTGCATTTTTAGGTATTACACTAAAGAAAATGACCGAATACTACGAAGGTGTTTTTCTTCGAGAAGTAACTTTAACTCCAATATATTTAGTCATCTTTCCTATTTTTGGATTATCAGTAATTTATTTTTTAAGACAATATCTTTTTAAGAAAAAAGAGAACAAAGGCATTAAAGAAGTTTTTGAAAGTACCGAATCGAGTTCAAAAAACTTACCTTCTTATAAAATTCCATCCCATTTTATAAATGGATTATTAACCGTTATTTTTGGAGGTTCAACTGGAATTGAGATTTCTACTGTTGTTGCTACCGCAACAATTGGTTCTGTAGCACAACAAAAATCAACTATTTTTCGTCAATACAAAACAGAATTAATATGCGCTGGAGTTGCTGCTGGGATCACGGCGTTATTCAGCAGTCCAATAGCTGGAATTTTATTTGCTGTCGAAGTTATTTCAAGAAAAGTTACTAAGGCTTATATTATTTCAACTGTTATTGCAGTTTCAATTGCTTTTGCTTTGCTATCCATATTAAAAGAAGAGCCATTATTTACGGTTTCTATTACAACCTGGCATGTAAAAGCAATTCCTTATTTTATTCTTTTGGGTATTCTAGCTGGAATAAATTCGGTTTATCTTACTCGTTGTGTTTTGTTTTTTAAATCTCAATTTGCTAAAATCGAAACTCATTATTACAAAATAATAATAGGCTCGATTGTTCTGACTGTTTCATTGTTTATTTTTCCACAATTATATGGAGAAGGATATCATTCTATAAAAATGATTTTTGGTAATTCAACCCAACTACCATTAACCATAACTTTAGCTTTAACTTTCATTGGGATTTTAATTTTAAAACCAATTGTAACCTCTATAACTTTAGTTTCTGGTGGTGATGGCGGTGTTTTCGCTCCTAGTCTTTTTATTGGAGCTTTTTTAGGATTGTTACTTTCATCGATATTAAATACCTACTTTAATATACAAGTAATTCCTTTAAACTTTATGATTATCGGAATGGCTGCGGTATTAAGTGCCAGTATTCATGCTCCTTTTACGGCTATCTTTTTAGTATGTGGTTTAACCAATGATTACACTTTATTTTTTCCAATATTAGTAGTTTGCCTAATTTCAAAATATACTGCAAAAATGATTTATCCATTTACAGTTTACTCTTATTCGCCTAGTATAATAAAATAAACCTATGCCTGTCCAGAAAATAAAAAGAGGTTATCGTAAAACAAAATACGTACTTTATAAAGAAACTTTAATTGATTTTAAAGAACATTTCTGGTCTTTTCTAGGTTCATTTGTTGGTATCGGAATTCTAGCTTATATTCAATCTATCCATTTCAAAGGAAACGATGCGGTTTATTTAATTGGTTCATTTGGAGCATCGAGTGTATTGATTTATGGTATTATTCAAAGTCCATTTTCGCAACCAAGAAATCTGGTTGGAGGGCATTTGATTTCGGCATTAGTTGGTGTTACAGTACATAAATTAGCTCCTGATATCATTTGGATAGCTGCTCCCCTAGCCGTTTCGTTTGCTATCATTTTTATGCAAATGACGAAAACCTTGCATCCGCCGGGAGGTGCAACGGCACTTATTGCCATTATTGGTTCTGATAAAATAAAAGCTTTAGGCTATATGTATGTCTTATCACCTGTTCTTGTTGGTGTTTTGATTTTGCTTACTGTGGCTTTAATTTTTAATAACATGACACCCAACAGGTATTATCCAACGCATAAAAAATATCATAAGCTTAGAAAGAGGATTTCGAAAGTTATCAGAAGATGATTTTTGAAGACTAAAATTTTTACGATAAAAATGTTAACACGAATTGCATCAATTTTCACAAATTAGTTTTTGAAAATTGGTGTTTTTTTTGTGAGTATATTTTTATTTAAAATTTATAATTCTATTTTTGATAAAAATATACTCACTTTTTCAATTAGCCCCCAAATGAAAAAAAACTTCTTATTTTTATTCTTAGTATTTACTCAAATTATTTTCTGCCAAACCAAACTTACCGAAACTCAAAAACTCGCTGCCACTTGCAAAGTTTGGGGATTTCTTAAATATTATCATCCGAATGTTGCTGATGGTAGTAAAAACTGGGACGAACAACTTTTTGAAGTTTTACCAAAAATTGAACAAGCTCAAACTAAAGAAGAATTTTCATTAATTCTGGAAAATTGGATAGATGCTTTGGGAGAAGTAAAAAAAATTGCTCCAATTATCCCACCAAAAGATATCGAATATTTTGATAAAAATTTTGATTTGAGTTGGACAAACAATAGTAAGTTGTTTTCGAAAAAACTTTCTGCGAAATTAAAATTTATAGAGGATAATAGATTTCAAGGTGAACAACATTATGTAGAAGGGCAAAAAGCGGGAAACGTTAATCCTATAAACGAAAATCTTTCAGACCTCAACTTCAAGGAAAAAAAATCCAGGATTCTAGCATTGTTTATGTATTGGAATCTGATAGAGTATTTTTATCCTTATAAATATATCATGGATCAAAAATGGGATTTTACTTTAGACAAAATGATTCCTCAGTTTAGCGAAGCTAAAAACAATGAAGAGTTTTGTAATGTATTTGAAAAATTGACTGTCAAACTCAATGATTCTCACGTTACATTTTACGCATATCCAAACCAAGAGTCAATCAAAATCAAAAACTATTTTCCTGCCAAAGGCAAAATAATTGATGAAAAAATAATCGTTACCGAAATTTTAGCAGACAGCCTAGCACTAGCCCAAAATATAAAAATAGGAACAGTTATTACTAAAATAAACGACAAAACAATAAAACAAATTATAATAGAAAACAGAGATTTAATACCCGCCTCAAACGAACCAGTTTATTTAGACCGATTAGTAGAATCTGTACTGTACGGATATTCGGATAGTGTAAAACTAGAATTTTTGCAAGATGGGAAATATTCAACAAAAAATATAAATTGGTACAATTATCATGATTCTCATAGAAATGAATTTAAAAGAGGAGCTAGAGTCAAAAAAGAAAAATTCAAACTTTTAGACAATAATATCGGTTATGTAGATATGGGAATTTTGGAAGTTAAGAATGTTCCTGATATGATCGAAACCTTACAATCAACCAAGTCCATTATTTTTGATATGCGTAATTATCCGCAAGGAACCATGGAAGCAGTATCAAATTTCTTAAAAACTAAAGAAAGTGGATTTGCAATGTATACACAACCAGACTATACTTATCCTGGAAGATTTACATGGACTAAGTCGCACCCTTCAGGAATTGAGAACAATGCCAATTACAAAGGAAAAGTTATTGTATTACTTAATCAAGAATCTATAAGCCAATCCGAATGGATCGCTATGAGCTTTAAAACTGCGGGTAATACTACGATCATAGGCAGCCAAACCGCTGGCGCTGATGGAAACACAACTCAATTTCAAGTAATAAAAGCATTCTACACTGCCTTTACAGGAATTGGTGTTTATTATCCTGACAGAAGCGAAACCCAACGAATCGGGATTATTCCAGACATCGAAGTTAAACCAACTATTAAAGGGATTCAAGAAGGAAGAGACGAGGTTTTAGATAGGGCTTTACTGTTTATTGAAACTGGAAAGTAAATTCAACTATAAAATGTCGTCAAAGGGCTCAAATTATTTAAATAAAATGAAAAAATATCAGTTTCTAATTGTAGTTATTTTAATAAGTATTGGTACTAATGGACAAACTATTGTACCCAATATTTCAGCTAGAGTTGATACTTCTAAAGTTGCTATTAAAGAGGTATATCATCTATATAAACACTATCTTAATTCAAGACCTGATAGTATTTATCAAAATCCAGATTGGAATGTTAATGAAGCTAAATATTATGTAAAAAATAAATTAAGAGTTGACAGAGCTGCTAATTTGATGTTTTATTATAATAATTCAACCAAGTATTTTAGTCGCTCTATCCCTAAAATACTGCAAATAGACAGTGTTGCCACAAACAGATATCAGATCAAAACTATTTTTTCTGAAAAATGTCCCGATGGAGAAAATGAAAAATTTTCTCCAGATTGGATTACCAAATTATATGCTGTAAGAGATGCCAAAGGGGAATTCAAATTAGAAAATACAATCTCTTATGATACTAGAAAATGGAAAAAGTATCAATACAAATTCATAAACTATGTGGTACATCCAGATTGTAGCTTCAACAAAAAAGAAGCTTCTAAAGCTGTAGCATTTTGTGAAAAAATTGCAAAACAATTTAATATAAGAATCGAACCTTTTACCTATTTTCAGTTACCAAATTCTGATGCGATGGGCAAGCTTTATAATTTTGATTATTGGATGTCTTATTTAGGAGGTCAAACCTTTCATTCTACAAGAGAAATTTTTACTACTTATGGAAAGGAAAATTATCCGCACGAATTTGTTCATTTATTATTTCCTATGCCAAAGGATGGTAATTTAGGTTGTCCAGGAATAATAACAGAAGGATTAGCTACTTGGTTAGCAGGGCCAAATAGTAATACAAGTTTTGAAGAAGCTTTAAAAGAAGTTTCAAAAACATTTCAGAAACAAGATAAGCTTACTTTAGAAGATATTATGACTTTTAAATTCCGCAATAAATTTGACAATAACATTTTATATGTTACTGGTGGGGTGATTTGCAGACTTGTTTATGAAAAACAGGGTGAAAAAGGAATCTGGGAACTGTACAATTCCAATCAGGATAATTTTAAATTGGTTTTAGAAAAACAGTTTGGAATGAATTATGATGAATTGGAAACAATAGTAATAAAAACCATAAAAGAGTACAACACGACAAAATAACAAATTCAATTCAGAAAATCTTTTCAACAAATCCCGATTCTGAAATCTGAAATCTAAAATTAAACTTTACATTTGCTCTTTCAATAAAAACAAAGATTATGGTTTATAAATTCAGAGTCATTCTAGATGCCGAAGAAGACATTTTTAGAGACATAGCAATACTTGCAGAAGACACTTTAGAAGATTTACACAATGCAATTTTCAATTCATTTGGTTTTGACGGAATGGAAGTAGCTTCATTCTACACTTGCGATGAAACTTGGAATCAGGAAGATGAAATTTCTATGTTTGATACTGGTGATGTTCCTGGCGAACAAAAAATCATGAGTGATTATGCATTATCTGATATATTAGACGAGGAAAATACCAAGATTATCTATGTCTATGATTTCATCAATATGTGGACTTTCTTAGTAGAATTGGCAGCTATTGAAGAGCAAGCTGTTGGAAATACATACCCTGAAACTATTTTCTCTCACGGAGAAATGCCAGATGAAGCTCTAGAAAAAAACTTTGAAGCTGAAGATAGTATGCACAATGATATCTATGGTGAGTTTGAAGACGATTTAGACGAAGATGACTTGGATATGTTTGAAGGAGACGATAGTTTTGAAGACTATGGTTTTGAAGAAAATTGGAACTAAAGCAAATAGCTTTTAGCATTTAGGAAAATAGAATAAAAATTAGCGGCAAGATTAAAGACAGAAGAAGTTAAACACAATTACTTTTCTCTTTCATCTTGCTTCTTTTATCTAATAAAATAAAAACTCAAAAATATGATCAATTTATACAACACGCACATTGAAACTTTAGCCATCCACCGTGTGGGAAACATGAGTCGCAACGAGCCTCTTTTTTTATCGGAAGAACCTTTTAAATTGAACGATGAAATTGTGCCTTTGATGAAGGAATTTTTCTTTAAATCATTCAAAGAAAAAGAAGAGAACTATTTTCAATTTGCACACGAAGTAGATTTAGACTACAATGATATGTTTAAATATGCTACGGAAATTTTTAGCAATCCAAATAGTTTACATGATGTTTCTAAAAAGATAACCAAACACCTTTTTGAACAATCAAATCATCCACACATCAAAAACGGTGAAGTATATGTAACGTATCTAACCAATTTGAGTATTGATAATAATGTTGTTGATGCTATTGGTATTTTCAAAAGTGAAATTCAATCTGACTTTTTACAGTTTGAAGAAAAAGAAACACAATTGGAAATGATTCTTCAACACGGAGTTAGTTTGAATAAACTAGACAAGGGGTGTTTGATTTTTAATTATAAAAAAGAAGAAGGGTATAAAATTCTATCTGTTGATAGTAATCGTTACGATGCCAGATATTGGTTGGAGCATTTCTTATCTGTAGATGCTTTTGAAGATGAAAATTTCATCACTAAAAAATACTTGAAATTTTGTCAAAACTTTGCCAAAGATGTTGTTTTCCCTGCTGAAGACAAAAAGGAAGAGGTAATGTTTATGAACCGTTCTGTCAATTATTTTGCTAAAAATGATCAATTTGAAGAAAGCAATTTCCTGAACGAAGTATTAGACAATCCTGATTTGATTCCTGAATTCAAAAATTACAAAATGGATAAAGGAGAAAAATACAGCATTGAAGATGTAACTTCTTTTCCAATTGCGAATGCTGCTGTAAGTGATGCTAGAAAATCTATAAAAAACGTTATTAATCTAGATACTAACATTCAAATAAAAATGGATTTCATCAATCCAGAAAGTGCTGAGAAATTTGTAGAAAAAGGTTGGGATGAAGAAAAACAAATGTATTACTACTTGGTTTATTTCAATAAAGAACAAAAATCTTAATCTTACTGGAATAATCTTTCAAACGTTAATTATTCAAAAAACACAATCCTCAATTACTTAGGTAATTGAGGATTTTTTTTAACAATAATTTATTAAGATGAAACAAATTATAATAAATTCGTAAGATTTAAACTTCTTTTTGGTTAAAAAAGCGCATTTAATCGGATTTATTTGAAAACTAAATCTTTTTATTATAAGTTTGCCAAAATATATAAATACCACACTATGAGCTTTTTATATTTTATGTCAAAATTTGTTGACAAAAAGACTGCATGTTCTATTTTTGGTCACAAGATAGTGACTGTCAGAAATGTAACAAACCATTTTAAAGAATATAAATGCACAGTCTGTCAAGTTGAATTAACAAATGATTTACAGAATAAAAAGAATTTGTTAACTCCAGAGTTAAAAGAAATAAATGAGACTTTAATCAATCATTTCAATAGAAAAAATCTTTCTTCTCTGTAATTTTTTCGTTAAAATCCTGGTTTGAATAAATTGGCGCTATTGAAGTTTCTAGAGACAAATTCAAATGCGGCACTTAAAACATTTCCCATCGATTTAGCGTTTTTAAAATTCATATCGTTTGTATAACGATATAATTCCTTTTTTAATTGATTAAGATTTTCTTCATTGGAAATATAGTCATTACCCATAATTTTCATTAGAATCTTAATTCTATTTTCGGCCGTGTGGATTCGTTTGGCCAGAGCAGATCGTTCTTCATTTTTATATTGTTCAATAGACCTGTCTTGAAGTTTTTCTTTAATATTTTTAATCATAGGATAATTTTCCTTGAAAAACTGAGGACGATATACTTTAAAATTACCTTCATAACATTGCTGATCAAAATCAATAGGTCGAATTTTAAAAACAATTTGATCAAAATCGTGAATCGGAATAACAACATAATTATACGATCTCATGTCTCCCAATAAGCGAATCATACAACGCTCATTAAACTTCACAAATTCTTTGGCAATCTGAGCCTTTTCGGTTTCGGTACATCTTGGCAAGAAAGTTTGCATAAAAACATCACCTGGAATTCCTGTAATATGTTCTTCTATCAAAGTGTCTTTAAACACTAAAAAATTGATTTTATAAGGTGATAATAAATGCTCCAATTCTAATCCATAGACTCTTGAAGCATCTGCTTTTTTAATATAAAAATAAGTGTAATTGTCATTCAGAATATTTCGCACTTTTATACGAAATGGCTTCGAATTTCCAAAAGTACAATAGTCAATTGCATCAACATTTAAGTACTGCAAAATTTCAGTATTACCATCTGAATACAATAATGAGTATACTTTCTTTAAATTTAAATCAATTTCTTCCCGTTCAAATTCATTGTAATACACTCTTATCCATAAAGTATCCTGATCCTTTTTATCAAAAACGTTAATTGAACCCGTGAATCGTAAAAGATCATCATAAATTACTGGTTCTTTTGATACAAGATCAAACCTTTCCAAATAATTTAAAAGTGCACTATTGATAGGGTAACATGGTTTTTTAAAAAACATTAAAGGTGCTTCACTCATTTCAGGTACATTTATTACAAATTTACATTAAAACCCTTGTTTATTCAAGGCTTTGACTTTATTAAAATCATAAAAACTTTCAATATAAATTATACAAAAAAATTCTCTTATTTATCGTCTATCTCCTTTTGCGTGAGGGATTGCAGTGGAGCTCTTTTTATATTTGGCGATTTTTCTTCGCCAAATATAAAAAAGCGGGAACGAAAAGCCCGACCCGTAGTTTTTACGGAGGGGCACGCCCATATATACTTTTACAAACTAACGAATAAACACTAAATATATGTGCTTTATAATTAAGGAATAAAAAAACTAACAACATGAGTAACAAAAAACAAACTAACTCGTCCTATACAAAAAACGATATACTTTGGAAACAATTCTTTCAATACATAACCTCAATAAGCGCTATGGTAGCCTTCAAGCTTTAAAAAATGTTTCATTAGAAATAACAAAAGGCAATGTTTATGGCATTCTAGGCCCTAATGGCAGTGGAAAATCAACTACTTTGGGTATTATTCTTAATGTTGTGAATAAAACTTCAGGTGAGTATAGTTGGTTTGGGGGCAATCTTCAAACACACGAAGCTTTGAAGAAAGTGGGAGCCATTATTGAAAGACCAAATTTTTATCCTTACATGACTGCTGAGCAAAACTTGCAATTGGTTTGTAAAATAAAAAATATAAACTATTCTAAAGTTGATGAAAAACTGGAATTAGTAGGTTTGACTGATAGAAAAAACAGCAAATTCAGCACATTTTCTTTGGGTATGAAACAACGTCTAGCGATTGCTTCTGCCTTACTAAATGATCCTGAGATTTTGATTCTTGACGAACCTACCAACGGATTGGACCCTCAAGGAATTCATCAGATTAGGGATATTATAAAACAAATTGCTGCCAAAGGAACTACCATTTTACTGGCTTCTCACCTATTAGACGAAGTAGAAAAAGTATGTTCGCATGTTTTGGTTTTAAGAAAAGGACAAGTTCTTTATTCAGGTCCTGTAGATGGAGTTTCGGCCAATGAAGGTTTCTTTGAATTACAAGCTGATGATACTGAATATTTAATCCGCGTTTTACAGTCACATCCTGCAGTTGATAAAGTAACAACAGCGGACACAAAAGTTTTGGTGTATTTAAAAAGCAAATTGGAATCTAAAGATTTAAATCAGTTTCTGTTTACGAATAATATTTGTTTGAGTCATTTGGTAAAACGTAAAAACAGTTTAGAAGAACAGTTTTTAGAATTAACCAAAAAACAATAATCATTTTAAAGTTGCTCTAAAGTCTGACTTCAAAAATTAAAATTAAAAACATGAAACGATTACTCTCTATAGAATTGCAAAAAATATGGTTAAACAAAGCTAGTCGCGTACTGACTTTAACTTACTTTATACTTCTTTCCTTTATTGCTTTGATAGCCTCTATCAATTTTAATATTGGCCCTATTAAATTTCAAATTGCTGAAATGGGTATTTTTAATTTCCCATATATCTGGCACTTTAACACCTATATAGCGGCAATTTTGAAACTCTTTTTGGCAATTATTATTGTCTCCATGATGGCAAACGAATATAGTTATGGAACCTTAAAACAAAACCTAATTGATGGTTTGAGCAAAAAGGAGTTTATACTTTCAAAATTTGTAACAATCGTATTGTTTTCACTATGTTCTACCGTTTTTGTTTTTATAATGACCTTAATTTTAGGGTTTAGTTTTTCATCTTATACAGAACTAAGCATTGTTTTCTCTGATTTAGATTATCTTCTAGCATTTTTTATAAAACTGGTTGGTTTCTTCTCGTTCTGCTTATTCTTAGGAATATTGGTAAAAAGATCAGCATTTGCTTTGGGGTTTCTTTTGGTTTGGAATGTAATAGAAGCTGTTGCTAAAGGTTTTTTAAACTTTCGTATTTTTCCAGAAGGCAAAATAGCTAGTTATATTACACAGTTTTTTCCTTTGGAAGCGATGTCAAATTTAATTGTTGAACCCTTTACCAGAACTAACTTTGTTAAATCTATTGGTACTCAAATGGGAGTCGAAAACATCAAAGATTACAGCGTACATTTTTCTGATATTGTAATAGTTTTATGCTGGACAGGGATGTTTTTATTCCTATCCTACAGGATCTTAAAAAACAGAGATTTATAGTATATTTGTATACTATGAATAGTATACAAAATATTTTATTTTTAGCAATCTACTTCATTACAACTGCAGCAACAGCCCAGTATATTACAGTAGACGACACCAAAACAGCTCAAGAATTAGTTGAAAATGTTTTGGTAAATAGTACATGCGCCAATGCTTCTGATTTTAAAGCTACTGGTGATTCTTATACTGTCGGACAAAATAGTTATGGCTATTTCAATGCGGGAAGCAGTAATTTCCCTCTAAAAGAAGGAGTAGTATTAAGCACTTCCAGTTGCAAAACAGCGATAGGCCCTTATGTAAGTAATGTAGGTGGCGGAAGTACATCTTGGCTTGGTGATAGCGATCTTAATCAAACATTAGGGATCAATAGTATCAATGCTACTGTACTTGAATTTGATTTTATTCCATTGACAAATTTTATTAGTTTTAATTATATTTTTGCTTCCAACGAATATCAATCCTATTATCCTTGCGAACATTCAGATGGTTTTGCTTTTTTGATTAAAGAAAAAGGAAGTACGGACAATTATAAAAACATTGCAGTTCTCCCTAACAGTACTACTACTGTTTCTTCTAAAAACGTACATCCTATAATAAATTCAGTTGTAGATCAATTTAATACTACTCATCCTGGTTGTCCAGCTATTAATGAAACTTATTTTAATGGTTTTAACACCAACACAAGCCCTATAAACTATAGTGGTCAAACTACAAAACTGAATGCTCAGGCAGATGTAATAGCTGGTGAAACTTACCACATAAAATTGGTTATCGCTGATGATGGTCCCCAGTATTATGACTCAGCCGTTTTTCTGGAAGCGGGAAGTTTTTCGGCAAAAATGGATTTAGGATCAGATCGTACCACTAACAACAGTGACCCTATTTGCTTTGGAGAAAACTATATTATTGATACCAAACTATCTACAGATTATGGATACGAATGGTTTAAAGATGGTTCAGTAACTCCAATTCCAGGAGAAATAAAACCATCACTTACGGTTACTAATACCGGAACTTACAAAGTAAAAGTTACTTTGCTACCATCCACTTGTACTGCCGAAGATCAAATACGAATTGAATATGCTCCTCAAATTGTATTAAATGATCAAAGCTTATATCAATGTGATGCTGATGCAGATGGTATTTCCATTTTTGATTTAACAAAGATGGATAACCTTATTAAAAACAATGATCTAAAACTAACAAAATTGGTGTATTATACTTCATTAGCGAATGCACAAGGAGAAATTAGTCCTATTTTAAATCCAAATTCTTTTAAAAACACAACAGTCAATCAAACTCTATATGCCCGAGTAAGTAACGAATTTGATTGTGTTAATTATGCAAAATTAAATTTAGCTATAGCTAATAACACTATCGCACTTCAAAATCCAATTGAAAGCTGTGACACAGATGCATTACAAGATGGAATAACCGAATTTGATTTAAATATAAAAGTTACCCCTCAAGTAATTAATGGATTACCGTCTGGATTAGTCGTTGAATATTATCCAACTCAAACCGATGCCATCGCTCAAAAGAATCAATTACCTAATCTATTCAGTAATACTGTTCCAAATCAGCAAATAATTTATGCTCGAATTGTAAATGGCCCAGATTGTTATGAAATCACACCAGAAACTCTTATTGTTCATACTTTTAATCCTCCAAATTTCGAAGAAGCAACTGCATTTTTATGTGATGGTACAAATGTAACTTTAACAGTAGATAGTGGCTTCGCAGACTATTTATGGAGTAATGGAGATAAAACCAATTCAACAACTGTGACAATGCTAGGTCAATATACAGTTACAGTTACAAATATAGAAAGCTGTCAAAAAACAAAAGAATACATTGTACAACCTTCTGGAATAGCTACAATAACCAATGTATCGGTTAGTGGCTTTGCAGGAGCCGAAAACACGGTTTCTATATCCTACACCGGTAATGGAAATTATGAATTTTCATTAGATGGGAATTCTTATCAAGACAGCTCTGTATTTAATGGTTTAGATGCAGGAACATATTGGGCAACCGTTAGAGACAAAAATGGATGTGGAACATCTACTCCATACAAAGTTTACATACTTGATTATCCTCGCTTTTTTACACCTAATAATGATAATTACAATGATACTTGGAAGATAAAAAATTTGGATGTTCTTCCAAAATCTTCCATAACAATCTTTGATCGCTATGGAAAATTATTAAAAGAATTAAGTGCTACAAGTAATGGATGGAATGGTACCTTTAATGGAAGAGAACTACCCGCAGATGATTATTGGTTTAGCATAACATTTGAAGATGGCAAAACCATAAAAGGTCATTTCACATTAAAAAGATAGCTCAAAAAATTATTACTAATGGTAAAAAAAATACATTTCATTTTTATTTTTTTGACAATAAACTGTTTTGCTCAATTTAGCAAAACTCACTATATTCCTCCATTAATTTCGGCAACAGGATTAGTAGAAGACCAATATTTATACATTTCAACACCAAGCCTTACTAATATAAGTTTTAAAATTATCGCCAATGGTGGAAATGTGATTTATGGAACTGTAAATAGTAATAATCCTTATCGGTATACTATTGGAACAGGTGATAATACTCAATTATTTACTCCAATAACAAAAACCGGAATAATAGCTAATAAAGGCTACATAATAGAAGCTGAGGATTTGATATATGTTAGTGTAAGAGTCAATGCAGGAGTAAATGAGATTGGAGGTTATAACCAGGCAGGAGGATTAGTTTCTAAAGGAAATAGTGCACTAGGAACCACCTTTAGATTAGGAGCTATGTTGAATCCTCTTCTGGATATAACATTATTAAATTTTGCTTCAATACTTGCCACCGAAAACGGAACCAAAGTTATCATTTCAAATCTTCAAAACGGAACCCGAATTTTAAACAGCCCAGCTATTTCAGGACCAATTACAATTACACTTAACAAAAATGAAAGTTATGTTCTAGCCTTACGAAATGATAATGTTAGCAGTGTTTCCAATAGTTCAAAAATAATTGGAGCTCTAGTATCTTCAGATAAACCTGTTGTAGTTAATTCAGGTTCATTTGGAGGAAGTAATAGTACCTTGATAATAACCGAAAACGGCACTAGTGGACCTCAAGGAAGAGATTTAGGTTTTGATCAAATTGTTTCTTTAGAAAAAACAGGAAAAGAATATATTTTTGTAAAAGGAGTGGGAACCGATGAATTGGAACGTGTTTTACTGATAGCCCATTCTGATCAAACTCAAATATTCCTTAATGGTAACACAATACCTTTCAAAACCCTAAATAATGGTGAATATATTGCTCTAGATGGAAGTCAATTCATCAACGGTAACATGTACATTAAAGCAACCAAAAATTTATTTGCTTATCAAAGTATTGGAGGATCGGATTTACCTGCTAACCAAAACTTGTTTTTTGTTCCTCCACTAAATTGTTCAACACCCAATTCTGTTGACAATATACCCCTAATTCAATCTATTGGAAACACCACTTTTACAGGCGTTTTGAATATTGTTACCGAATCAGGAGCAACTGTTTCATTAAACAATTCAGTAATTAAAGATTCACCTACTCCTATTACAGGAAACTCAAATTTCGTACTATATACTGTAAATAATTTGTCTGGAAATATAGCTGTCAAATCAAGTAAGCAAGTCTATGTTTCCTATTTTGGCACTAATGGAGCAGCAACTTATGGAGGTTATTATTCTGGTTTTGATTTAAAACCCGAAATTGTTTCTGGCAAAATCTCACTAGAAAATTCCGCCTGCATACCAAATGTATCTTTAAAAATAAATTCATTATCATCTTATGATACTTTCCAATGGTATAAAAATGACATTGAAATTTTATCGGCAACAAGCAATAGTTACACGCCAACACAACCTGGTTTTTATCAAGTAAAAGGAAGTATTTCGGGTTGCCTTAGTGATATTTTTTCAGATAAAATCCCTGTTAGCGAATGTCCAATAAATAATGATAATGATCTAACTAATGACAATATTGATATTGATTATGATAATGATGGAATATTAAATTGTAATGAATCATTTGGTAGTCAACCAATCAATAGTTTTAACCCAAATTCAGGCACAGTAACTAAAGGTACATATTCTAATTCCTTTTTGGGATCGATTACTAATTCTATTCCAGCCGCATCAACACCTTTTAAAGGAAATACAGATGGTAGTTTTGTAACCGAAGTCTTGGCTGGTAAAGGAGCCTCTGTTTCCTATAATTTAAATTTCGCAAAGCCAATAAATATTAGTTTAGAATATGTTTCGACTGCAAATTCAACCGATTTATTAAATACAAATTCAGAATACATTATCAATTCAGATATAGATAAAACCATAACTGTTTTAAATCCTACCAATCAATTATTAATAGACACCAATTATGACGGAATTTATGAAAGTGGAGTTACTCAATTTTCATCATTTGAAATTCGTTTTAGACTCAACGGAAATATACCATTAGCAGCGGGAATAGGGACTTTTTCATTTCAATCGTATCAAACCAAATCATTTAAAATCACTCATAAAAACCTGCTCGACACCGATGGAAACAAAGCAACTTTCAAACTTATCGCTACCTGTATTCCAATAGATAATGATAGCGATGGTATTCCCGATCAAATAGATTTAGACTCGGACAATGATGGTATTCTTGACAGTATAGAAAATCAAAAAGTTCCCAAACCATTATCAAACACTGATGCCAATATAAATGGATTAGATGATATTTTTGAACCACCTTCAAATCCAATCGATAGTGATAATGATGGGGTGACCAATTACCTTGATTTGGATAGTGATAATGATGGAATATATGATGTAGTTGAATCAGGAAGTAATGCATTAGATAATGATAAAGATGGAATCGTAGATACAACTGCTTTTGGAACTAATGGACTTGCTGATTCCTTAGAAACAAATCTTGACGATGGAACTCTAAACTATTCTGTTGCAGATACAGATGGCGACGGTATAAAAAATCAAACTGAAATAGATAGTGACGATGATTTCTGTAATGATATAATCGAAGCTGGATTTACAGATCCAAATTTTGATGGTCAACTAGGAATCATTCCCATTGTAGTAAATACAAACGGAATTGTAATCAGTAAAACAGACGGATACACAACTCCTAACAATAATTACGTTATAGCTGTTCCAATTCTTGTGACGACACAGCTTGAGAATCAATCCATTTGCGAATTACAAAATGCCACTTTTGCGATAGAATCTAATGCTGATGGTTTTAAATGGCAACTTTCTACTGACGATGGTAATAACTGGAACACTTTAACAAATAATACTATTTATTCAGGAACCAATACCAAATCATTACTTATTACTAAAGTCAGTCCCGCAATAAATGGCTATAAATATCGCGTACTATTAAACAAAAATAATAATGCCTGCGGGTTAAGTTCAGCCGTAGTAACCCTAACAATACTTTCTTTACCAGTATTAAATTCTCCAATTACAATTATACAGTGTGATGATGATACAGATGGTATTTCTAACTTCAACATAACCGAGAAAAATAGCTTTATTTCTGCGAATTATACAAACGAAACTTTTACATATTATACGTCTTCAACAGCTGCAAATACAAAAGATCTGACTGCAATTATTGCTAATCCTATTGCTTTTACAAGTGCAAATAATACTATTTGGACAAGAATCGAAAACTCAAATGGCTGCTTTAGTGTAGCAGAAATAAATTTAATTGTTTCTACTACACAAATCAACGCCTCGTTCAAAAGAACACTTGAAGTTTGTGATGATTTTATCGATATTGCAAATGACGACAAAGATGGTATAGCTACATTTGATTTTAGTTCCGTAAAAACTGATATCGAAAACTTACTCCCTACTCCTTCCTCAAATTACATCATAAAATTCTATGTCAATGAAACCGATGCTCTAGCAGAAACTAATGGCATTCAAAATCCTTCTAATTATAGAAATGTAACAACAAATCATCAAGACATTTGGGTACGAGTAGAGAGTAATTTAGACAATTCTTGCTTTGGATTAGGACCTTATATAACTCTTATAGTGAATCCAAAACCCAACATTGACACTAACCAGAACCAAAATAACAATGAATTAGTATGTTCAAATTTACCAAGTTTTTATGTTACTCTCAATGCTGGAATCATAGATAATACTCCAATTACTGACTACAATTATATTTGGACCAAAGATGGAATAACGCTTCCAAATGAAAACAATTATACTCTTGATGTTAACAAAGAAGGCATATACGAAGTAACAGTATTCAACCAAAAAGGTTGTGACAGAACCAGAAGTATTACTGTAACAGCTTCGGACATTGCCCATTTAAATTCGGTAACTATTTCAGATCTTTCCGATTTTAATACCGTGTCAGCAAACATTTCAGGCCAAGGAGATTATGTATATAGTATTGATTTACCTACTGGTCCTTTTCAGGAATCCAACTCTTTTGAGAATGTTTCACCTGGAATTCACGAACTTTATATTAGTGACAAAAACGGATGTGGGATTGTTAAAAAAACTATTGCGGTGCTTGGAATTCCAAAGTTTTTCACACCCAATAATGATGGTTATAATGATTATTGGAACATCAAGGGAGTAAATGAAACATTCAATGCAGGAGCAAAAATTTTTATTTACGATCGATATGGTAAATTAATAAAACAAATTTCTGCACTAAGCGATGGTTGGGATGGCACTTTTATAGGAAACCAAATGCCTAGTGATGATTATTGGTATAGTATAAAACTGGAAGATGGGCGCGAAGCAAAAGGTCATTTTAGTTTAAAAAGATAAAGTAATCAATTTTTAAAAATATAAATCAATAATCATGACAAAGCTTTTCTCCGTAATCTTATTATCAATTTGTAGTGTAGGGTATACTCAAAGCTCAAACCTAACTATCAATGTTTCGGGTTTAAAAAACAATACTGGATTACTAACTGCAGAACTGTACAATTCTAAAGAAAAATTTCTTAAAACATCATACAAAAAAGATTCCACCCCAATAAAATCAAATTCAGCTACTGTTATTTTTACTGATATTCCTAAAGGAGAATATACCGTTATGGTATATCACGATGAAAACAACAATGGAAAACTAGACAAAAACTTTATAGGTATGCCCAAAGAACCTGTTGCTTGTTCTAATAATGCCAAAGGATTTATGGGACCTCCAAAATATGAAGAAACAAAGTTTAAAATTATTACTGATTCGAAGATTAGTATCAAAATGAATGATGCACATTAAAGCTTTAACTAAAAATATAGCAGAAGTGAAGGCTTTTTTAAGTTAATATGAATTCTACTCTTCATTAAATATTTGCCTTTTTAAATAAAAACTATTTCTTAAGCAATTGAACTATCAGCGCTAAAGAAAAATATATTACTCTGCATTATTAAAATTAAATAGAGAAAAACAAAAAACCCATTCAAATGAATGGGTTTTTTTATAATAAAAATAAAAGAATTAGATTTTAAATCTTTTTCTATCAGTTTCTGTTAAATAAATTTTTCTTAAACGAATAGATTTTGGAGTTACCTCAACATACTCATCTTTTTGAATGTATTCTAATGCTTCCTCTAAAGAGAAAATGATTGGAGGAATAATTCTTGCTTTCTCATCATTTCCAGAAGAACGAACGTTAGATTGTTTTTTCTCTTTAGTTACGTTTACACACATATCGTCACCACGAGAGTTTTCTCCAATTACCTGACCTTCGTAAATTTCAGCATTTGGTTCAACGAAGAATTTACCACGATCTTGTAATTTATCGATAGAATAAGGAATAGCTTTTCCTTTTTCCATAGAAATTAATGAACCTTTGTTACGTCCAGCAATTTCTCCTTTGTAAGGCTCATATCCAATAAAACGGTGTGCCATAATAGCCTCACCAGCTGTAGCAGTAAGCAATTGGTTACGCAATCCAATAATTCCACGTGATGGAATGTTGAATTTTACAATCATACGTTCCCCTTTAGTTTCCATACTCAACATTTCTCCTTTACGCATGGTAACAAACTCTACCGCTCTTCCTGAAAGTGTTTCTGGCAAATCGATTGTTAATTCCTCAATAGGCTCACATTTTTTACCATCTATTTCTTTGATGATAACTTGTGGTTGACCGATTTGCAACTCATACCCTTCTCTTCTCATTGTTTCAATAAGAACAGATAAGTGAAGTACTCCACGACCAAAAACCATGAATTTATCAGCAGAATCAGTTTCACCTAACTTCATAGCTAAGTTTTTCTCTAATTCTTTTGTAAGTCTTTCTCTAATATGACGAGAAGTTACAAATTTACCTTCTTTACCAAAGAAAGGAGAGTCATTAATAGTAAATAACATACTCATTGTTGGCTCATCAATAGCAATAGATGCTAAACCTTCAGGATTTTCATGATCAGCGATAGTATCACCAATTTCAAAACCTTCAACACCAACAATAGCACAAATATCTCCAGCAATTACTTCTTGTACTTTTTTACGTCCAAGACCTTCAAAAGTATGTAATTCTTTAATTCTAGATTTTGTTACTGTACCATCTCTTTTAACCAAAGAAATTGGCATTCCTTCTTTCAAAACACCTCTTTCTAAACGACCAATAGCAATACGTCCTGTAAAAGCCGAGAAATCTAAAGATGTAATCAACATTTGAGGAGTACCCTCAGAAACTTTAGGAGCAGGTACATTTTCGATTACCATATCCAATAATGCTTCCACATTATCAGTTACGTTTTCCCAATGATCAGACATCCAGTTATTTTTTGCTGAACCATAAACTGTTGGAAAATCCAACTGCCATTCTTCAGCACCTAATTCAAACATTAAGTCAAAAACTTTTTCATGAACTTCTTCAGGAGTACAGTTTTCTTTATCAACTTTATTGATTACTACGCATGGTTTTAATCCTAAGTCAATCGCTTTTTGCAATACAAAACGCGTTTGTGGCATAGGTCCTTCAAAAGCATCTACCAAAAGACAAACTCCATCAGCCATATTTAATACACGCTCTACCTCTCCACCAAAATCGGCGTGACCAGGAGTGTCAATAATATTGATTTTTGTTCCTTTATAAGAAACAGAAACATTCTTTGAAGTAATTGTAATACCTCTTTCACGCTCTAAGTCGTTGTTATCAAGGATTAAGTCACCTGTATTCTCGTTATCACGAAATAACTGACAGTGATACATAATTTTATCAACCAAAGTTGTTTTACCGTGATCGACGTGGGCAATAATTGCAATGTTTCTAATAGCTTCCATCTGTGATTTTTAATGGGTGCAAAGGTACACTTTATTTTGATATAAAAAATATTTATGCAATAGTTTGCTATTTTGTTAACACATAGGTAATTAATAAAACATTAAATAAATTGTGTCAGAATTTATTTAAAATGAAGTTTTAAATTTTAACATTAAATAATTATATTTGATTAATGAAAAACAGAGCGAACCAAATAACCTTAGTCTATATAATTACTGCACTATTTATTGCTATCATTAGCTTTAAATTAGCAAAACATTATTCACCTTATTTAAATGCTTATAATTTTGGTTTTATTAAAGACATCCTTTTCATAACTATCACTGGACTACTCTTTAGATATGTTTTATACAAAAACGATAAAAAAAACACCGAAACATACAAAAAACTAAAACAAACTAATGACAAACTAAAAGAATCTAACGAAAAATATGATATTGTTGCAAAAGCAACTAGCGACACTATTTGGGATTGGAAAATACCCGAAGACAAACTCACTTGGAACAAAGGTATCAAAGGAATATATGGCTACAATCAAGACAAAGTAGGCAATACTTCAAAATGGTGGTTTGACAACATTCACCCAGAAGACAGTATAAAAATGTCTATTAAACTCTACTCTTTTCTCGAACAAAAAACAGAAAAATGGCAAGACCAATACCGATTCAAATGCGCAGATAATACCTATAAACATGTTTTAGATAGAGGCTTCATCTTAAAAGATGAAAACGGAAAAGCCATACGAATGATTGGTGCCATACAAGATATAACCAAACAAAAAGAAGAAGAAAATAGGCTAAAATTACTAGAAACAGTTTTTACTGAAGCCCGAGATTCAATTATAATTACCCAAGCAACTTCACATGACCAACAAATTCCTAAAATAGTTTATGCAAATCCTGCTTTCAGTAAAATGTCTGGCTACTCACACCCTGAAATTATAGGCAAATCACCTAATTTTTTCATGGGAAAAAATTCAGATGTTCATGAAATTTCCAAATTAACACAAGCTATAAAAAACAGGAATGAATGTTTTTCAGAAATTATACTCTACAAAAAAGATAATTCTGAATATTGGGTAAGTTTATCTCTCATACCTGTTTATAATCTCGAGCAAGACCTATCTCACTGGATCTCCATACAAAGAGACATCACAGAAGATAAAAAATTAGAAAAAGAAAAAGAAATACTCATTCGAGAATTAACCCGTAACAATAAAGATTTAAAACAATTTTCATACATCACCTCTCACAATTTAAGAGCTCCTTTATCAAATTTAACTGGTCTGTTAAATTTAATCGATGAAGCTACAATTGAAAGCGAAGATTTAAAAGAGATCATAAATGGTTTTACAATATCTACACATTTACTTAACGAAACCATCAATGATCTTGCCAAAGTAATCACCATAAAAGACAGTCCATCTATACAAAATGAAGAAGTACAAATACAAGATATTTTCAGAAATATTCTTAACCAACTAAATTTAAGAATCGAAACTATAAAACCAAAGTTAAACATCGACTACGGAAACGTTTCTAAAATAAGCACCAATAAAGCTTATCTTGAAAGCATCATACTCAATTTATTTACCAATTCTCTTAAATTCAGATCAAAAGACAGAGATTTAATTATAGATATTACTATTTCAGAAACAGATCATATTATTTCAATCAATTTCAAAGATAACGGTATCGGCATAGATTTAGAGAGACACAAAAATAAAATATTTGGTCTCTATCAAAGATTTCACGATTACCCAGACAGCAAAGGACTTGGCTTATTCTTAGTCAAATCACAAATAGAAACTATGGATGGTACAATAAGCATTCAAAGTGAAATCGAAAAAGGAACCGAATTTACACTAACACTTAAATCTTTTTAAAATGTTAGACTTAATTATGTGCATCGACGATGACCCAATTACATTAATGCTATTCAAAAAAGTAGTACAAAAAGCCTCATTCGCAAAAGAAATAATAAATGCTACTAACGGCAAAGAAGCGATTACTTTTATAAATAACATAACCAACGAAGAAACCAAACCTCAATTATTATTTTTAGACTTAAACATGCCTGTAATGGGTGGCTGGGAGTTTCTTGACTTATTCAACAACTCCAATTACTACAAATTAAATAACACCAAAGTCATAATCCTAACCTCAACAATAGATCCCGAGGATATCAAAAAATCAAAATCATACTCTAATGTTATTGAGTTTCTATCCAAACCGATCACCGTTGAAATGCTAAATTATTTAAAACCCTAAATCTAATTTCATTACTCCTTTTAAACAATAACACACATATATTATATAAAAAAAGCTCCTTTTTCAAGGAGCTTTTTTTATTATATAAATTATATTAATTACAATTTAGCAACATGTTTAGTTAACTTAGACTTCAAGTTTGAAGCTTTGTTATCATGAATGATATTTTTCTTTGCTAATTTATCAATCATAGATATTACAGTTGATAATTTTGCAGAAGCATCTGCTTTATCAGTAGCTATTCTTAATGCTTTGATAGCGTTACGAGTAGTTTTATGTTGGTATCTATTTAATACTCTTCTTTTTTCGTTGCTTCTAATTCTTTTTAAAGCTGACTTATGATTTGCCATTTTTTTTAATTTAATTGTAAGGTTATTAATACTTAGTTAAAAAAGAAAAACCTCCCACAATTATTATTTAATCACTTTGGTTTTAACTAATAAAACATAATTTCGAGACACTGAATTTGATGTTTTATAAAACTAATTTACAACTAATTTTGTAGTCCGTGGGGGAATCGAACCCCCCTTACCAGGATGAAAACCTGGCGTCCTAACCGATAGACGAACGGACCATTACCATTATTTTTTTTTAAAAATCTCTCAGGTAAATGAGATTTGTAGTCCGTGGGGGAATCGAACCCCCCTTACCAGGATGAAAACCTGGCGTCCTAACCGATAGACGAACGGACCGTGCTTCTCTAATGCGGATGCAAAGATACATCTATTTTTTGTTTGCGCAATAGCTAAGCAATTTTTTTTTTATTTTTTTAATATGCCTTAGCAAAAAGCACTCTTCCAACAGAAGGATTCCCAGTAAACACGCAGCTTCCCGCCTGTTCAACTCTATCTAAAGGAATACATCTTATGGTTGCTTTTGTCAATTCTTTAATCTTCTCTTCAGTAGCTGCTGTTCCATCCCAATGTGCTGAAACAAAGCCTCCTTCTCCATCTAAAATTGCTTTAAACTCATCAAAATTATTTACTTCAGTAATATGAGTATTTCTATAATTTAATGCTTTTTCGAATAAATCTTTTTGAATTTGCTCCAATAAATCGTCAATATAATTCACAATTCCATCTTTGAAAACAACTTCTTTTGTCAAAGTATCTCTTCTCGCTACTTCAAAAGTTCCATTTTCTAAATCTTTTGGACCAACAGCAATTCGAACTGGAACACCTTTTAATTCCCATTCAGCAAATTTAAATCCAGGTTTCTGAGTTGTTCTATCATCAAATTTTACTGAGATATTTAATTTTCTCAACGCTTTAACCAAAACATCTACTTCGGCTGAAATAGAAGCCAATTGTTCATCACTCTTATATATAGGAACAACAACAACTTGTATCGGAGCTAAATTAGGTGGCAATACCAATCCTTGATCATCAGAATGGGTCATTACTAATGCCCCCATCAATCGAGTAGATACACCCCATGAAGTTCCCCAAACGTGTTCTTGCTTACCTTCGGCATTCGCAAATTTCACATCAAAAGCTTTAGCAAAATTCTGTCCTAAAAAGTGTGATGTTCCAGCTTGCAAAGCCTTACCATCCTGCATCAAGGCTTCAATACAATAGGTTTCATCAGCACCTGCAAAACGCTCTGTTTCGGTTTTTAATCCTTTTACAACTGGAATAGCCATAAAATTCTCAACGAAATCAGCATAAACATTCATCATTTTCTCTGATTCTTCTATTGCTTCTGCTTTAGTCGCATGTGCAGTATGCCCTTCTTGCCATAAAAATTCAGCTGTTCGTAAGAACAATCGAGTTCTCATTTCCCAACGCACTACATTTGCCCATTGATTAATCAACAAAGGTAAATCTCTATATGACTGAACCCATCCTTTATAAGTAGACCAAATAATTGCTTCACTCGTAGGACGAACAATTAATTCCTCTTCCAGTTTCGCATTTGGATCAACCATTAATTTCCCTGGTCTATCAGGATCATTTTTTAATCTATAATGAGTTACAATTGCACATTCTTTTGCAAATCCTTCTGCATTCTTCTCTTCTGCTTCAAACATACTTTTGGGAACAAACAAAGGAAAATAAGCATTTTGATGTCCTGTTTCTTTAAACATTCTATCGAGTTCAGCTTGCATTTTTTCCCATATAGCATACCCATAAGGCTTTATTACCATACAACCTCTAACCCCTGAGTTCTCTGCTAAATCGGCCTTAACAACCAACTCATTGTACCATTTTGAATAATCTTCTGCTCTTGTCGTTAGGTTCTTGCTCATTTTGAATAATTTGGCATAATATTTGTTTCTTAATAATTTAACTAAATAATTACGCAAAACTAACTAATTTTGTATTGTCCAACAATAAAATAATCTACCGAAATGAAAACAAATGCATTAATTACACAGAAAACATCACTTTATTTCCTAATAGGATTTTTGAGTTTGATAATAACATCTTGTGGTTCTTACCAAAACAGTTCCTACTATGATAGTGACGGCATTTATAGCACAAATGGAGATAAAGTTGTTATAAAGGACAATAAACCTACTCCCGCATCAATTCAATATAAAGAATACTTTAATTCATTACAGAACACAGCTGCTTCTGGCGAAATATTTACTGACGTAAATAGCTATAGCAACGACTATAACACAGAAAACGATTCTATACAAGCACCACCTACTGGATATGCTTCGTGGGGTAGTTCCCCGCAAGAAACAACCGTTACTGTCTATCCAGATAGCTATTGGTCTATAGGATTTGGATGGGGCTACCCATACTATGGCTACGGCTATGGTTATCCATATTACGGATGGGGCTACCCATATTATGGATACGGATATCCAGGTTATGGCTGGGGATATCCAGGATACGGATACCCTGGTTGTGGATATAGTTATGCAACACCTTATGCTTACAATTATGGCAGAAGAGGTTCCTCTTATAGTGGATATAATACTAACAGATATTACAACAACAATAGAGTAACTGCTTACAACAGAAATAGTGTTAGTAGCAGAAGTTTTACTAATAGAAACAGTGTTTACAACAACAATTCCTACAATAGAAATAGGACTAACAATATTGTAAACAGACAAGCTCCTACTTTTACAAACAGAAATAACTATTCTACCAATTCTACATCTAGAAACTACAACCAAAGTCAATCTAGAAGTAATTACACCCAAAACAGAGCCAACACCTCTAGCCAAAACTACCAAAGGTCCAGCTATACACCAAGCAATAATTCGTACAGAAGTAGTGGAAGTGGTATGTCAAGCGGAGGTGGCAGAATGTCATCTGGTGGAGGTGGTGGTAGAACGTCTGGAGGAGGCGGTAGAAGATAAAAAATCTTAATCCAGAAATTTACTAACCAACCATAAGCTCAAACCCATGAAAAAGAACTTCTTGTTATTTTTAATAGTAGGATTGACATTCTATACAGCACACTCACAAGAAATGAAAGATGCGATGCGTTATGCTCAAAGCGACTTGCAGGGAACAGCCCGTTTTACTGCAATGAGTGGTGCTTTTGGTGCATTAGGCGGAGATTTGTCATCTATAAATGTAAACCCTGCCGGATCTGCTGTTTTTAACAATAACCAATTTGCTACAACAATGGGGAATTATGACATACATAATGACTCCAATTATTTCAGAACTTCTACTTCATCGGGAGAGAATAGCTTTGATATTAATCAAGCAGGTGGTGTTTTTGTTTTTAAAACTAAAAACCCTAACAATAATTTAAAAAAGTTTTCGATGTCTATCAATTACGAAAACACTAACAATTATGATAACTCATTATTTTCAGCAGGAACAAGTCCTATTAATTCAGTCGCTAATTATTTTTTAAGTTATGCTAATTATGGAAACAATGGAGCCCCAGTACCTCTAGAGCTTGTAACCCGTCAAGAAGGAGAATCTATAAGCGACTTATATTACTATCTAGGAAGTACCCTACCAACTCCTCTAAATGGCAAATACCCACACTTATCCGGATTTGCGGCACAACAAGCTATGTTAGCGTATTACGAACAAGGCTTTATTATCGATGCAGTAGATCTAGACAATCCAAACAGCAACTATGTATCTACAGTTCGCTCTGGTGGAAATTATCATCAAGAAAACAGTGTTTACTCAAATGGCTATAACGGAAAACTAATTTTCAATAGCGCTATACAATACAAAGACTTCTTATATATTGGATTGAATCTGAACTCACATTTTACAGATTATGTACAAAACACTAACTTTTACGAATCCAACAACAACACCCCTTTAGATTTAAATTATGAAGTTCAAAGTTTAAATTTTTCAAATAGCCTACATACTTACGGCTCAGGATTTTCTTTTCAATTAGGAACTATTGCGAAGTTAACTAAGGACATTAGAGTCGGTTTATCCTATGAATCACCGACATGGTACAATATGACAGATCAGTTATCACAAAGATTATCTTCTATCAGATCTAATAATACAAATTCATTACCACCAGATGTTGCTGATCCTTTTCTAATTAATTACTATGCTCCTTATGACTTACGTACTCCCGGAAGCTTTATAGGAAGTTTCGCTTATGTTTTTGGTAAAACAGGATTATTTAGCGTGGATTACAAATACAAAGATTATAGTCAAACGCAATATAATAGTTCTACTAATAATTCTTATTATATCGGAGTCAATAATGCATTATATAATGCATTAGGCAGCTCAAACGAAATAAGAATTGGTGCCGAATATAGAATACAAAATTTAAAACTAAGAGGCGGTTATCGTTTTGAAGGAAGCCCTTATAATGACTCTGTAACCATAGGCGATTTGAATAGTTTTTCGGGTGGTTTAGGATATAATTTTGGCTTTATAAAACTTGATTTCTCTTATGTACATGCTCACAACACATCTCAAGAACAGTTTTTCTCACAAGGATTTACAGAAAGAGCTCAAATAAATATATACAAAAATAATTACACAATGACTTTTACATTTGAAATGTAAAAACAAAGAACAAGTTTACAAGCAAAAAACCATTTTTGAATTTTTTCAAAGATGGTTTTTTTATGTTATTTATTCCCAATAACCCCATGCACGGCGTCTCTGACGCCACGAACGGGGTTATTTCTAAAACTAAATAGTATTTTACTTATACGCTATAACTCCTTTTTACAAAGTTATATTCAATTCCAATGCTACTGATACTTCTGTTTCCCTTCTCGCGACTCTCAGCTTTCTTTTGCTTTTTTTATTGGAATGACTAATAATAGCAAAAATACTAAATCTTAATCCCTAGCCCCGATAGCAGTGAAAATCCTTGTTGCCCGGGGTTCGGGCAACAAGATTGTAACGGATAGCGGGAACCATACTTCCTGAAAACACCCTTTGCTTTTGCTCCCAAAAACAATACTTAAACACTATTTATATCATTTAAAATTATTTTTACAGAAACAAAACAAGGCATTTTGAAAGGAAAGAAGCAGGGTTTCCGTAAAAAATTGTAATTTTGCAAATTCCTAAATTATCAGGAATATAATATTATGAGAACGAAGTCTTTAAAAAAGAACAAAATAAATGTGATCACTCTTGGGTGTTCTAAAAATGTATATGATAGTGAAGTGTTAATGGGGCAACTTCGTGCAAGCGGAAAAGATGTGACCCATGAAGCTAAAGCCGAAGATGAAGGGAATATTATTGTAATTAATACTTGCGGATTTATTGATAATGCTAAGGCAGAATCGGTAAATATGATATTAGAATATGCTGATAAAAAAGAGAAAGGGCTTGTAGATAAAGTTTTTGTAACTGGATGTTTATCTGAAAGATATAGACCTGATTTAGAAAAAGAAATTCCAAACGTAGATCAATATTTTGGAACTACAGAATTACCCGCTTTATTAAAAGCATTGGGAGCTGACTATAAGCATGAATTACTAGGAGAACGTTTGACAACGACTCCTAAAAATTATGCGTATTTGAAAATCTCTGAAGGTTGTGATAGGCCTTGTAGTTTTTGTGCTATTCCTTTAATGAGAGGGAAAAATGTTTCGCAAACTATTGAAAAATTAGTAAAAGAAGCAGAAGGATTAGCTAGAGACGGAGTAAAAGAATTGATTTTGATTGCACAAGACTTAACTTATTATGGTCTTGATTTATACAAAAAAAGAGCCCTTGGAGAATTATTAGAAGCTTTAGTAAAAGTAGAAGGGATAGAATGGATTCGTTTACACTACGCCTTCCCTACTGGATTCCCAATGGATGTTCTTGAAATCATGAAACGCGAACCTAAAATTTGTAATTATATTGATATTCCGTTGCAACACATCGCTGATTCTGTTTTGAAATCAATGCGTCGTGGAACTACTCAAGAGAAAACAACACAATTATTAAAAGATTTTAGAGCTGCAGTTCCCGGAATGGCTATTCGTACAACTTTGATTGTTGGTTATCCCGGAGAAACACAAGAGGACTTTAATATTTTAAAAGATTTTGTTCAAGAAATGAAATTTGACAGAATGGGTTGTTTCGCTTATTCTCACGAAGAAAACACGCATGCTTTTTTACTTGAAGATGATGTTCCTGCTGATGTAAAACAAGATCGTGCCAACGAAATTATGGAATTACAATCTCAAATTTCTTGGGATTTGAATCAAGAAAAAGTTGGAAAAACTTTTAGATGTATCATTGATAGAAAAGAAGGTGGCCATTTTGTAGGTAGAACTGAATTTGATAGCCCAGATGTAGATAATGAAGTATTAATTGACGCTTCAAAACATTATGTAAAAACAGGTGATTTTGCAATGATCAAAATTATCGAAGCAACAGAATTTGATTTATACGGAGAACCAGTTTAATTTTTTTTTAATTTTCAAGATTGTATTTTATGAAAACATTTAAAACAGTATTGTTTATAGTATTTTTATTCTTGTCAGCCAACACCATTTCGGCACAGCAATATAATAATGGCTACGGTGGGGGATATGGGGGAAATGGATATGGAGGGAACAGCTATGGCAGATCTAATCAAATGAATCAAATGCCAGCTAGTCAACCAAGTGCACCAAAACCTGTACCTGTAGAGCAAACTGCTGCAAAAATAGTAGCATTTTATAAAAAAGAACTCAATTTGGATGCCCTTCAAGAAGTAGTTGTTACTAATATTTATGTAAAATCGTTAAAAAAAGAAGAAGTTTTAATGAAAAAAGAAATTAGTGATGATGAGAAAAAAGAAGAATTTAAAGTTCTAAGTGAAATGACAGAAATGGAAATAAAAGAAATTTTAAACAAAGATCAAAAAGAGAAATTTAAAAATCTTATTGATGAAAGAAACAGCAAAATGGAAGCTCGAAAACACTAAGATTTAATAATTCTGAAACACTTTTGAATATCAGCTATGAAAAAGCACTTTTACTACCTCATTCTAATCTTTTTAATTGTCTCGTGTGGTACAAATCCACACAAAGCAAACGAAAAAGTATATAATGATCAAATAAATACTTTAAAAGAAACTATTGCCACAAAAGAAGCTACACCTTTGCAAAGCGAACCTTTTGTCGTGATTGATAGTGTTGCTTATCGATATAATAAACAATTGATTAATTACAAAGATACTCTTTCTAAAACAGACACTAAGATTTTGCAAAATGGCATTGTCTCTGAATGGGTAGGTACAGTTAATTTTAATTTAAGAAAACCCAATTTTATTGTTCTCCATCATACAGCACAGGATTCTATTCAACAAACTTTAAAAACGTTTACATTAAAAGCAACCAATGTTAGTGCTCATTATGTAATTTCAAGAGATGGAAAAGTAATTCATATGCTCAATGATTATTTAAGAGCTTGGCACGCCGGAAATGGATCATGGGGTAGAGATACCGACATTAATTCAAGCTCTATTGGCATTGAATTGGATAATAACGGATCTGAACCTTTTTCAGATTTACAAATTAATTCCCTATTAGCTCTTCTGACTAAATTAAAAAAAGATTATAATATTCCAATACAAAATATAATTGGACATGCAGATATTGCTCCAAGTAGAAAGAAAGACCCAAGCGCATTGTTCCCTTGGAAACTTTTGTCTTTAAATGGTTTTGGAGTTTGGCCTGAAGATGAACTTCCTTGTCCTCCACCAGAATTTAATGCAGAACAAGGCTTGCAGGTAATTGGTTATAGCACTAAAAATCTTTCAGCAGCCATTATGGCTTTCAAACTTCATTATATCCAAACAGAAGTTAATGATATATTAGACGAAAAAACAATTAGCACTATCTATTCTATTTACAAAAAGTAGAAATACTATATTCCATAAAAAACGCTTTTTGGTCAATTCAAAAGGCGTTTTTTTTTATTTTTACTATATTTAAAACTAACGAATCAATAGTACATATCTCAGATACTTGTAAATAAAAATAAATTACATAACTTTTTCCAAAATGAATACGAACAAGTAGCCGTCAAAAACATTTTGTTAATTATATGATTTAACATCTAAAAAAATAATGATCAAATCAAAAATATGGTTATCCTCTCCACATATGGGAGGCTCCGAACTCAGTTATATACACGATGCTTTTGACTCCAATTGGATTGCACCATTTGGGGCAAATATTACTGAATTTGAACATGTTTTGGAAAAATACTTATCTAACGATGTTTTTGTAACTACTCTAAGCTCCGCTACAGCTGCCATTCATTTAGGTTTAATACTCTTGGATGTAAAAGCTGGAGACTTAGTTATTTGCCAATCTTTCACATTCTCAGCATCGGCCAATCCTATTTTATACCAAGGAGCAAAACCCATTTTTGTTGATAGTGAACTCGAAACTTGGAATCTTTGCCCAATCGCTTTAGAGAATGCAATTATCGATACAATTCATAAAGGTCAAATTCCAAAAGCAATCATCACGGTACATCTATATGGCGTCCCTTATAAAATAGATGAAATTAGAGCCGTCGCAGATAAATACAACATTCCTATTCTAGAAGACAGTGCCGAGGCTCTAGGAAGCAGTTACAAAGGTCAAAAATGTGGTACTTTTGGAGATATTAGTGTTTTTTCATTTAATGGAAATAAAATCATAACCACCTCTGGAGGTGGAGCAATCATAACTTCAAGTCATCAGCAAAAGAAAAAAATACAATTTCTTGCTTCACAAGCCAAAGATGAGGCACCTCATTATCAACACAGCGAACTAGGTTATAATTATCAAATGAGCAATATTTGTGCAGGTATTGGTCGTGGCCAAATGAAAGTTCTTGATGAACATGTTGCTTTACGAAGAGCTATGCATGATTTTTATGTCTCACTTTTTAAAAATATACCTGGAATCACCGTTTTTTCAACAGTAAATCCAGACTATTTTACCAATTATTGGTTGACTTCTATACTCGTAAATCCTAATGAAACCAAAAATGGGATCAATAGAGAAACGATCCGATTAACTTTATTGGATTCAGATATAGAATGCAGGCCTTTGTGGAAACCCATGCATTTACAACCGTTGTATGAAAACTATCCTTTCTATGGGGGAGAAATTGCAGAAACATTATTTAAAAATGGACTGAGTTTACCTTCAGGATCTAATTTAACAGACTCCGATCGAAACCGCATAAGCACTGTTTTATTAAAATTATTATGCTAATTAGATTAAAACAAAACACTTTAAACCATATTTCTACATTAGAAACCAGAGTTAAACACTAATTATTTCCTATAAAAAAAGCTGCCAAAACCATAAAAGATCTTGACAGCCAAAAAAAAAATATCTTTTTATTTAAAAATTAAAAAGTATATGTCGTTGCAAGTAACACAAATCCATTAGAACCTGTTCCTACTCCATCGCTATCTACGAATGAATCCTCAGATGAATTATCATATCTAAACTCAGGAATAATAGTTAAATTACCCACTTTATAATTTAATGACAATGTATTTCCTAAAACATTTCCACCAATTGCATTTGCCGAAATTCCATCTTTATCATCAAAATACTCTAATCTATAAGCTAAGCTTAAACTATTATTTAAAGCATAACTAGCATATCCAACTAATGAGAACCATTCGCTATCTAAATCACTATCAAAATCATCTGCAACCATTGCATAAGTTCCATTAAAACCTAAAGAAAATTTATCATTTAATTTTTTTGATGCTACAAAATCGAATTGAGTTATGTTTTTAGGAGATGATGGATTATTACTTCCTGTAGTAAAATTAAAATAAGCACTTCCTGTATCACCTACATATCCAACTTGAGCAATAAACGTTTTGTTTTTTGAAGGAGCATCTAATGCCGATTTAAAATCCGTAGGATTTGTGATACCTGCCATAGCTGTAAATTTTCCTGAAGTATAAATTGCTTTCACCCCAGTATTGAAGAATGGCCCATTTGTAAAAGCATATGACATACTATAATTTTTATTATCCACAGCATCCAATAGCTCGTATCCTACATGTGTACCGAAACTACCAAAAACCATTTTAAATTTATCCGAAAGCTCATAAGTAAACATTAACTGTTTAATCATAAATGTATTTGCTTCGTCATTATATGAAAATTCAGATGCTCTGCTTCCGAAACCTAAATCTACAAATACAGAAGCTTTTTTCCATGAATGTGATGCCTCTATAGAAGCCATTCCTAACTGAAATGAATCATTTGCATTTGTAAAACTAGTTGAAGTTGGTTGAAGTTGTTTCCCAGAGAAATCATACTTATAATAAGCATCTGCAGATCCTCCAAAAGTGGTAACCGGAGGCCCTGAAGAATCTCCGTCTTGTGCAAATGAAATACTCGTTGTTAATGCTAATACTAAAATTGCTAATACTTTTTTCATGTTTAAATGTTTTTTGTTAGTAATTTAATTAATGACTTTTCAGTCAGATGTTGGTTATTTTTTTCTTTCTTAAGAGCGAAATTATTAACTTTTCGTTAACATGAAAATTTTTTTAAAAGTTTCTGTGAAGAATTATTAATATCCAAAAATCATTACCCAATAACGATCAAATTCCGTTTTTTTTGTAATTATTTTACAAATTCAATAATCAAGATTTTTAAAAATACCCATAAAAAACATACTTAGTTTTAAAATCTAAATAAAAAAATACTTGTTTTTTAAAAAAATTACATAAATAATATATCACAACCCATAAAAAAATAGGGGGTGTTGTCGAAAAAAATAATATATAGCAAAATAATTGTATTAAAAATTGAAATATCAATTTCAATTTCTTGACAGAACAAAAAATCCTCAAACTCATTATTAAAATAAGTTCAAGGATTATAATAAAAAAATACAATTATCAAATATGAATAAGTGTAATAACTGTTTTTTGAACATTGTGATATTTCGATGACCGAATATTTTAGGCAGTTAGCAAAAAATAAAAAGAAATATGAATATTCTTAAATTAGTGTAACATGATTCTATGGTGCTAAAATCATCAGATTAGTAAATAATAATATTTCTACCTAAACGAGAAAAAACATAAATAAATAGAAGCCAAAAGCAAGAATAAATTGGATAAATTAACATATGTCTTTAATTTTTTAAACTAAAAAATTAGCATAAAAGCATAAAAACTAAAATAACATTAAATCTTTTTTTGTATATTTAATTTCCAAACCCACATAACCAGCCAACTATGACACGAAAAGCAAACATTCAAGACTTAGATCAATTAACAAATCTATTTGATCAATATGTTGTTTTTTATAAAAATTCATCTAATTATGAAAAGCACCATACTTATCTAAAAGAAAGATTAGAGAACAATGAAGCAGTCATTTTTGTAGCCTGTGATGATGAAAATCCAGATAAAATTATTGGTTTTGCACTCATCTATGTCACTTTTTCTTCATTGGCACTCAATAAAATACTAATCCTAAATGATCTTTTTGTAGATCCTTTAGCAAGAAAAAAAGGAATAGGTGAAAAATTAATTTCACAAACAGAAGCTTTTGCTAAAGAATTGGGGGCTCATACCATTCGTTTAAGAACTGCTAAAAGCAATAATATAGCTCAAAAATTATATCATAAAATGGGATTTGTAAGAGAAGATTACCTTTATAGTTACGACCTTACAGTTTCATAATATCAAACAGCGTAAACAAAAACATACATCAAATTTAAGTAATGTAAAAAAATTAGTTTGTCTTCAAGTCAGAACAAACTTTACATACCATGAAGAGATTAAAAAAACAAAGCCTCTAAAATAAAAATGATGCCATTTTTTATATGTAAAAAACAATTTTAAAATATAGAATTGTTTTGATACACTTTATTAATTATTTCATAGATCTTCTCTTTATCTAAAGGTTTTGTTATATATCCTGAAAATCCAGCTTTCATGATTTTTTCTTTCACTTCTGAAGATGAATGTGCTGTTTGAGCAATTACAATTCGATTTGGGTTTTCTTTTTTAATCATTTCAAAGGCTTCATACCCATCTAAAACTGGCATTTTAATATCCATAAAAATCAAATCTATTTCTAAATTTGACGCATTAATATCCACTACTTCTTGACCGTTTCTTGCTCTCAAAACAGTATGTTTTTTTAATTCTAATATTGTTTTTAATAATAGAAAATTAATATTATCATCTTCAGCTACTAAAATAGTTTTGGAATCAGAATTCTTATTAGTGCATTCTTCTTTGATTACACTATTTTCAATAGCATACTCTTCATAAATCAATGGAATTGTAAATTTAAAAACTGAACCTCCTCCATAAACTGATTCTACCTTAATTTCTCCGCCCAACATTTCAATATAGGCCTTAGAAATAGACAAACCCAATCCTAATCCACTGAGAGATATCGAATAATCATCATCGACTCTTCGAAATCGATCAAAAACTACTTTCAAATCTTTTTTACTAATTCCTATGCCTGTATCTTCAACTCTAAATTCTAACAAATGATCTTCCTTATTTATTGAATAACCAAAAGCAACATGACCATTGTCGGTAAATTTTATTGCATTTGTAAGCAAATTAACTATTATTTGTTTCAACTTTACTTCGTCAGTCAAAATATCATTCTCAAATCTATCAGTACTTTTGATAACATAAAAATCAATACTTTTATCTTCTGGAATAGTCACTTTTAACGTATTATATAACTCATTAATACATTTTTCAATATCCAAACCTTTATAATTGGGGAGTATTAGTTTGGCGTCAATCTTTGACATTTCAATTAAGTCTTCAATAATAGACACTAAACTTTTTCCGCTACTATTAATTATTTTCAAATACTTCTTTTTTAAATCTTCGCTTAAACTTTCATTTAACAGTAAATCTGAAAATCCAATAATAGCATTCATCGGTGTTCTAATTTCATGGGACAAATTAGCCAAAAAAGTAGATTTTAATTTATCGCTTTCCTCTGCTTTTTCTTTCGACTTTTCCAATTGAAAACGATTCTTTCTATGATCTTCAAATAAATTTCCGATGTGTCCAAATTCACCTGGTTCCCTTTTTAGTAAACTAATTGAAATCTCACGATCTGTCTCTAAAATATTAGTTACCAAACGTAACGGCTTATAAACCCATTTTCTCGAATAATAAATAGCAGCAATTAGTCCTATTAAAGTAGCAATAACTATAATTAATAATAACTCTTTGGTTCTTTCAAAATTGAGATATGAAGGCCTCTCAAATAATAATTTTGCAACCGCAACATTATCATAATTTTCAAGTTTTATTAAAGAAGATACTTTTTTATCTTCAATTGTGTCAGTATCTACATCATTAAAAATATAAATTTTGGAGCTACAAATATCTTCTAAATTTTTAAAATAGGCTTTATCCAATAACCGAGCCATGAACATATATCCAGATGGCTTTGTTTTAGTTTTTTTTGGATCATTTGAACCATGAATAGTCCCACCAAGTACTTCAACTACGCCTGAAGGAATCCTAAAATAGAACCGAGAAAATTTAGATTTATATAAATTTTTCATAGCCTGTTCTGGTATAAAATCCTTAGATTTAAAATCAGGCTTTGCAATGCTTGTAATAAACTTTTTATCTAGACCATAAACCGAAATATAATCTACTTCATAAGTAGGAAATTCGTTAGCGATATATTTTTTAAACCAAAGTGTATCTTTTGTTTTTGTAAAATTGACTAAAGAATCCCAATAGGTAAGATCATTTATAGTAACAATTTGTGTTTTTGAATTAAAATCAAATAACCGTTTAACTTCCTTTTTATATTGATTTGAATTGGCTTTGAAAACATCATTTTCTTGTTGAACTGTATATAAATAAAGAGAGCTAAACAATAATAAAAAGAGTGAACAAATACCAATGATTAACAATACTAATTTAAAATAAGTCGTTAATTTTAATGTTAATTTCATGCAGATATATATTGTTTTTTATTGGTCATATGTAAATTCCAATTTATCATTTTAGCTGAACTTCGTTTCGAAAAGCTACTATTTTTGTGTTTACTTTATCTAATTATTTTTATTGATGCAAAATTACAGGCTTTAGTATTGCAAACAATTTATAGCAATACCCATTTTCATATAACCATCTTATTACAACAAAAAATAGGAGCGCAATATACTCCTTTTTTTATAATACAAAAAAAACCAACTCATTGAAAAGTTGGTTTTTATGTTTTTATAAACTAATTCTTGCCATTATATTTCCTTAGCAATTCTCTTGTTTTTACACCTGATTCTTTAAGATCCTCATTCTTCCAATTTCCTTCAGAATTGGCTGATTTCTTTAACATAGAACACGTTTCATCCTTATCTGAAATAGACCAAGTTATCCAACTTATTTTTCTTTGTTCCAGCCAATCGATGTATTCCTGCCAAACGCCATAATTCATAGGACCATCACCTGAAGCTTCCATTCCAGCCGATTCGGAAACAAATATTGGCAAACCATTTTTTATTGCTTCATCAGTACGGTCACGTAACTCTTTTCCGTGTGTTCCAGCATAAAAATGCATGGTATACATCAAATTATTATAACCTTTTATAGGATCTGCCGCTGGGAGATTTACATCTTGATCCCACTTTGGACAACCAACCAAAATAATATTATCTGGATCATTTGCTCTAATGATTTTTATAACTTCCTCGGCATATGCTTTTACTTCTGGCCATGTTTCATAATCAGGCTCATTAAAAACCTCATAAATCACATTTGGATATTTTCCGTATTTCTTTGATATTTCATCAAAATAGTTTTTGGCTTCGTTCAAATTAATATTATGACTGTGCCAATCAACAATCACATAAATATCTGATTTGATAGCTCCTTTTATAACTGATTCTATTTTTTCTTTTGAAAATTCTGGTTCTTTTTTATAAGCATGTTCTCCAATTTCTACACCCATTGCAGCTCGAACAATAGTACAATCGAAATCTTTTTTCAACCAAGCCACAGCTTTTTCATTATAAAATCTGGGCCACATGCTATGCCATCCAAAACTCACACCACGCAAAGCAATTGGATTCTGTTTTTTATCAACTAACTGAGTTCCATTTACACTCAGCTGACCATGTTTTTTAACAAATTGAGCATTTGCCATGCTAAACTTTAAAGCAAGCAAAAACAAAAAATTTTTAAGTTTAAAATTCATCTCTTCTTATTTAAGGAATTAATCTAAGTGTAATCACTTCATGAGAAGCTAAATCGGCAGTGAAATTCTTTTTAGTATTTCCAGCTTCTTTATTTTTCCATAAATCTTTGATTTTGAAAGTTGATTTATTGAAATCAGCTTCATATCCAAAATCTACATCTTTGATTGAATTCTTTTTCCAATCGAAATTAATTTTCTTAGGAGCATCTGTTCTGTTTAAGAATGTGACCGCCCAATTTCCGTCAGATAAAGGTTTTACCCAAACTTCCAAACCATCTTCCGTAGAAAGCTTAAATCCTTGTATTCCTAGTTTATCCTGATTTACAGCAATAAGTTCTTTGTTGGTTAGAATAGCCAACGTTTCTTTTGACATTTTTCTGAAATCATTTCCAGCAATTAAAGGAGAAGCCATCATACACCACATCGCAAAATGTGTTTTATCTTCGGTATTGGTCATTCCGTCTCCCACTTCCATCATATCAAAATCATTCCAATGATCAGGTCCTGAAAACTTACGAATATCTTTACGCATTTCTGCAATTTTCATAAATCCCCATGAAGACCAATTTCCTTCTTCATGGTGGAATTCGCAATCAAAACATGGATAAATATCTCCCGAAATTCTCCACAAATTCCCTATTGGTTTTCCCCAATTCCATACTTGAGTGTCACCCCATTCGCAAAGGCTAAAAACGATAGGTCTCCCGGCCGTTTTTAAAGCATTACTCATTGTTGCGTACGCTTCCGGAGCATTGATTCCTGCTGTGTTACACCAGTCGTATTTTAAGAAATCGATTTTTAATTTTGCATAAAAACGAGCATCTTGGTATTCGTGACCACGAGTTCCTGGATAGCCAGCACATGTATGTGTACCTGCACAATTGTACAGACCAAATTTTAATCCTTTGCTATGAACATACTCTATTAAATGTTCCATTCCGCTTGGGAATTTTACAGGATCAGGAATTAAATTTCCATCTTGATCTCTTTCTTTGGTCATCCAACCATCATCTAATACGATATAATTGTATCCTGCGGCAACCATCCCGGTTGACACCATAAGATCAGCAGTTTCTTTAACGAGTTTTTCATCGATATTGGTTTCAAAGGTGTTCCAAGAGTTCCAACCCATTGGTGGTGTCATGGCGAGTCCTTCGAATTTTCCTGTTCCTTGTTTGTAAACGTTGCCTTGTGAAAAACCTTGAATTGCTATACTGCTTAATAGTAATGTGAGAAATATTTTTTTCATGCTTTTATTTTATTGGTATTTGATTATTTTTTATTTGGCACGCAGATCTTTTCAGATTTACGCAGATTTTAAAATATTACAATGTTGTTTATGCTCTTTTTTGCGTGAGGGATGGCAGTGGAGCTCTTTTATTTAAGGCGCTTTTTTTCGCCTTAAATAAAAAGCGGGAACGTACAGCCCGACCTCGTTGAAAAAATATTTTTCTTATTTTTTCAACGAGGTCACGCCCCAATTATCTTATTGAGCCTTTATTTTTATTTCGGCATTTTTTAGTCCGTTACTGGTTGCTGTCAAAGTAATTTCGCCTTTTTCTCCAGTAGTTTGAATAATGACTTGAGCCAAACCGTTGAATAATTTTCGCTTATAATTTTCGGCTTTGGTAATGATTTGAATACTTCCTAAACTTTGATTGAGTACGTCCCAAGAATTTACTTTGGTTAGTGGTACAGCCACAACTGCAATGGTATTGATTCCCGAGCGAAGTATTTTTTTATCTAAAATAAAAGTATCTCCTTTCTTGTTTTCGGTCAAATTAGTAGCAATTTGTTTTCCATTAATGAAAATCGATTGCTGTTTTCCGATGCTTTTATAAAACAAAGTTATCGTGGTCGATTCAAAATTAGTTGGCAATTCGAATTCAGAACGATACGTTATCGCTTTTACTTTCTTACCAAAATCGGCGTTTCTTTCTTCGTTAAATGCTTTTTTCCATGAAGCAATATCTATTTTATCTTGAGTTTCTTCTATTGAATTAAAATCGGATACATATTTTTCTTTAAGAGAATCTAATGGAATAATAGCTATGCTTTCTATATATTTATCAGCTTCAAGTGAAGTTGGGTTTCCGTTCCCAACACCAATAATTTTGCCTGGACCTGTGATTGTAAAAGTCACTTCGTTATCAGCAATTGGAACTGTAAGACCCAATTTGTCTTTGGTACTCACTTTGATTAATGCAATGTCATTTTTGGATGCATCAATACTATTTTTATTTGCTTCTAAATTTAAAACGGCAGCCGCTCCAGTAGTTTTCACGACTTCCGTTAAAATCTTCTTTCCTTTTTTGTATCCAATTGCTTCTAGTGTTCCAGGAGTATAATTGACGTTCCATTCTAGGTGGCTGTCTTTTTCCATTGTTTTTTTGCCTAAACTTTTTTTGTTTAGAAACAATTCTACTTCATCGCAATTGCTGTATGCCCAAACTTCTATGCTTTGATTTTCTTTTCCAGCCCAGTTCCAATGTGGCAAAAGATGCAAAACAGGTTCGTTTTGCCACCAGGATTTCAAGTACCAAGCATCGTCTTTATAAAATCCGCATTGATCCACCATTCCGAAATAAGATCCAACCGAAGGATAACCGAACGGAGTTGGTTCACCACGGTAATCAAATCCCGTCCAAATAAACATTCCAGCTAAATAAGGACGTGAATTATAATGTTTCCAACCGCTTTCTATACTGATAAAACTAGAGCTTGGTGCTTTGTCATAAGCAGGCATAATGTGTTTTTCGTTATCACGGTAATACTCACCACGAGTCGCATTGGTGCTCCCCTCTTCGGTTCCCCAAATGGATTGTTTTGGAAACAATTCGTGTTGCTTATCCGTACTTTTATTAACTATATAATTAATTCCCAACAAATCCATAACGGTAGTGATTCCGTTACTACCTATTCCTCCACTAAAAGCGTAAGTTGAAGATCTAGAACTATCGAGCGATTTTACATAGGATTGCATAGAACTTGCAATTCGAGCCCCTACAATATCATTTTCGATTCCCCATTCTTCGTTTCCAATACTCCAACTTATAATAGAAGGGTGATTTCTGTCGCGTTCAATCACTTTTTTCACATCTCCTAATTGAGTTTGAGTAATCCCCATTAAACGATTTTCATCTATTACCAACATTCCTAAACGATCGCAAGCTTCCAATAATTCGGGAGTCGGTGGATTGTGAGAACAACGATAGGCATTACTTCCAAACGATTTTAAAGTTTGAATTCTAAATTCCAGCAAAGCATCTGGCATTGCTACTCCTACTCCTGCATGATCCTGATGATTGTTTGTTCCTTTTATTTTGACATGCTTTTCATTAAGAAAAAAACCTTCATTGGCATCAAAACGGATTGTTCTGATTCCAAAAACCGTTTCATAAGTATCAACCAGTTTTTCTTCTTCGTAAATCGAAGTAATCATTTTATACAAATAAGGATTTTCTAGTGACCAAAGAGTTGGATTTTCAACAGTCAAATCTGTTGTAAAGTCTTTTGTTTCTCTTGGATTTAAGCTACAAGAATTGATTGTTTTTTCGGAAACACTTTTCCCTTTTTCATCCAAAATAGTTTGAACGATTCTGAATGATTTTGAAGTTTTACCTTCATTTTCAAGGGTAACTAAAGCATTAACTGTTGTTGTATTGTCTTTGATTTTTGTTTGTACAAATGTACCATTGTCAGGAACATGTAATTGATTGGTTTTATTAAGCCAAACATGACGATAGATTCCAGCTCCTTCATAAAACCAGCCTTCTTCCATCGTTGCATCAACTCGAACGGCGATTGTGTTTTCGCCTCCATAATTAATGTAATCGGTTATGTCGTATTCGAAACCCAAATAACCACTGTCTTGATTTCCTAAATAATGACCATTTATCCAAACAATTGAATTACGAAAAACTCCATCAAAAGCGATATGAATACGTCGTCCCAAATCACTTTGTGGAATAGTTATTTTTTTACGATACCAACCGATGCTTTTGTCTGGAAAATTTCGACCAATAGCTTTGAATCCATGACTAAAACTGGCTTCACTGCTAAAACCTTGTTCAACTGCCCAATCATGAGGAAGATCTAATTTGCGCCAAGAACGGTCGTCAAAACTGGCATTGGCAGCACCATCACCAAAACCTGCTTTAGCCAAATAAGAGAAATAAGCTGTTCCTGTATTGAAATCTTTCTTCGTATCCGAGGGATGACCAAAAGCAAATCTCCAATCTTTATCTAAGGAAATATGATCTCTTTTGCTAGTATTTTGTGCTAATCCTAAAAAAGTATTCACTAGAAGCACCCCAAAAAAAACATTCTTAATAAACTTCATTATATATATATTTAAACAAAAACAATTAAAATAACAAATTACACAAAAACTCCATATCTACTCAATAGAAATGGAGTCTTTTTAATAAAAAAAAGATTAAAATTAAATCACAATTAAATTATTAGTTTTTACAACTCCATTTGGATAGGTTATTTGCACAATATAAACTCCTGGTGTCAACCCTGCGCCAACTGTTGCTTTAAGAGGAAATGAAGTACTTGAACTTGGCAGAGGAAAAGTAGTCTTTAAAACCCCCGAATTATTATATACTCTGCATATTGTTCCTGTAAAAGTAATTGCTGGAGCAACGATAGTTAAATATCCGCTAGAATATGGATTCGGTGCCATTGTAAAATCATAATTTACAGCGGGCGTATTATTTGCGCAATTAGTTAAATTTAAAGAAACCATGTTGCTATACGATGTACTTGATATTGTATTAGACGCACACTCTGTGGAAGAAGTGGATCTTGTTATATCATATAAAAAATAGGGTTCTCCATTTAATGGCAACTTTAATTCGAATACATTTTTGGATGTTTGAGTAATTACAATACTCGAATTAGCAATTCTAGGTGCGATAGTAAAACTGGTGTTAGGACTTGGATTTGGAGTCGTTGTCACATTAAGTGTTATAAAATGGTATTGAGGAGTACAGTAATCACTAGTTTTTGTAACCAAATAGCTTGGTACTGCTGGTGGTGTCGGAGTAAGAAAGTTAAAATGCTCTGTCTCTGTGACAAAATTTGATCCTAAATAAAATTCTGCATAGATATAACTTGGGGAAGCTATTAAATTTCCACTTTTGAATACCACTTTATAAAGAACTGTAGGAGATGGATCTCCAGAAAAACTTATTCCTGGATCATTAGATTTCCAATCAATTCTATCATAACTCCCTAACTGAGGAGGATTGTCAATTCTATATGAGGGATTGTTTGCAATACAGTACGGATTATTTCCTGAAATTGTTATTTGAGCATTGGCTACAAAACTTGCTATAATTAACCCAAAAGTAAATACATAAAGTTTTATTCCTTTTAATAATTTAAAAGTGTTGCCACTTAAAGAGTCCTTTTTTTTCATAATTAATGTTTTTTTAAAGTGTTTATTGTTATTTTTATTAAACCAAATTTAACACTAAAATAAATACAAAATTTATATTATTTTATCAAAACACAATACTAAAATTACATTCAAAATACTTAAAATCAACAAGTTATATATGTGCTATTTAATAAAATCCATATAATCGCATAAAAAATATTCCCTAGTTTTTCAACTAGGGAATATTTCAAACTAACTCAAAATAAATCTATTACAAAAACCCAATATCGTCTAAATAGATAGTACTACCTGGAGTAAGTGAAATTCCAGAATATTCTTTTATAAACAAACTATTAAAAGTTGTACCAATCTTATCTGTTTTCAAATCCGAGAAAGGAATTGACAAATTATTCCATTGACCTGCAACCAATGTAACTGTTGTACCGTTAGCATCAGTATCATCACTATTTATAGAAACTAAAATCTTAGTACTTTCGGTTGCATAAACAGATATTTTAAGGAACTGATAATCTGCAACATTTAGAGGAGCTTCGAAACCCATATGAAACCCAGACCAGGGTCCTGCAATTTTCTCAATAGAATATGTTCCTCTACTTACATTTTTAGTACTTTGAAAAACATAATCTCCACCCCATCCCCAATGTGCACTTGGAGTTGGATTACCTGAAAAATCATCTCCATAAAATAAATACTTAACCCCAATACTACTTGGAGAAGAAGTTCCGAACTCAGTTTCTACAACAATAAGTGCAGATGTTCCAAAATCATCTGGTACTTTTGCTTTCATTTCATATCTTGTAGAAGTACCAATTATCTCAGCTTCTGTATCATTAAATTTAACAGATTTTATTCCTACAAAATTATCACCATACAATGTAATAATATCACCAGGAGAGGCGAAAACTTGAGAAAGACTAGAAATAACTGGTGGAGGTGGTGTTAAATTAATTACATTGTCAAGAACATGAACAAAACCATTCACAGCATAAATATCTATACCTGTAGCTTGTTTATCTGAACCATTTACTTTTAGAATATTACCATTTACAACTACAGATAATAAATAAAGAGCTGGATTCATTTCATTGGCCATTGTTGTGTAATCACCTGTTTCTAAATAATCTGCTGTTACTCCTTCTAGAGGACCAACTCTTTTCTTAGTTCCTTTAATAATGTGACTTAAAACAATTTGTTTAAGTTGCTCAACAGGAACTAATGCAATGTCTGGATAACCTAGATCATTCACAAAGCCTTTATTTACTAAGTAAATATTCATTGCAGCATCGCTTGGTACAAAATAAGTAAAATCCCCATCTGTATCTAAAGTTCCCGTAAGGTTTGTCAATTCAATCGCCTTATAAAAAACACTAAGATTTGAATTTTGTTTTACTAATCCGAATGCACTACCGCTATAATTTTGTGCAGTTCCACCAATTTCAGGAGTACTGTCATCGCAAGATGCTACAAACGTCATTAATAACGTACATAGGGCGATTTGTTTTAATTTATATATAATTTTCATACGTTTTATTTTTAATTCATTTACAATAATCAATAAATTTTATAAAGAATTCAGAAATAGAAATCATAAATTCTTTTACCAAATAAATTATTTATCCTTTAATACTAAACCAATATCATCCAGATAGATAATATTTCCTCCAAAACCACCTAGTTCTTGAAAGCCAATTTTTTCCAATACTGCTGGACTACCAACTTCACTTAATGGAATTTCAACATAAATCCAATTCCCTTCCTTATACTCAGTAATTTTAATATTATTATCTGCATTTCCATTAACAAAAAACTTAACTTTTCCTGTTTTTGCCATTTTAATAGAAAATCTTACAGCTTTGTATTTATCTGTATCCGTAAAGTTCCAAGAAGCTAGGGCAATATTGTAACCTCTCCAATCACCTACTGTTTTCCATTCAATACACTTTGAACCTTGGCTAAAATCTTTAGTATATTCTTTGTTTACAACATTATTATCACTCCAAAGTTCTTCCCAACCATAAATATTAGTGTAAGCATCATCATAAATAGCAGAACCAAATGTTTGCGGAGCTACCGTAGTACCAGATACATTTGTAATAGCTAAATTTTGTAAATAATTGCCATTAGGAACTTTTACTACGATCTCAGTCAATGTTGAAGATACAGTCTCAACAGCAGTAGTCCCAAAATAAACAACAGGATGCAAAAAATAATCTCCTGTAATCGTTATGAGATCTCCTGGCTTTGCGTTAATAGGAAATCCTTGAATATGCGGATATGGAGGCAAAACAGGTATAGTGTATTTTAAAGTCCCAATACCCGTTACTAGTTTAACTTCATTCATTTCATTATAGTAAGGAGTCTTTGAATCTATAGTTACAATAATTGCTGTATCAGTAACAAGAGTCAAATTAAACACCGACTTCATACCATTAAAAGAAATTTCTTTTAATGAACTAAACCCAGTCCCTCTAATAATATACATATTACCACACACCAGTTTATCAACAGGCACATCTGTTTGTCTATCGCCCTCTATCAATGGATCATCAACAACAGAAGCAGAAAATCCAGATATTGCTAAAGTAGTAGAGTGTCCATTATTGTCATCATTAGAGCAAGAATTTAAAAGGAAAAGTGAAATTGAAGCAATTAAATACACCTTTAAAATCATAAATTTTTTAAAATTTTTCATAATTATTATTTTTTTTAAAATTATTTAAAAACGTAAGGTACTGGCGCATCCTTCAATTTTGGATTCTGCCTAACATCAACCTCTGGTTTAGGAAAGATAAAATCTGTCGCAACAGGAGTATAATACCTTGGCCCTTCCCAGTCAGCTCCTCTATCTTGCTTAGAAACAATATCTATTGCTTCTGCGCGAGGTAATCTGCCTAAATCATACCAGAATTCACCTTCGAAAGCAAATTCAACTCTTCTTTCTTTAAATAATTTTGTGTGTGTTAGTGGCTCATTAACACCTAATTCTGCCAAACCAGCTCTTTTTCTTATCAAATTAAAATCATTTTTTGCCATTGGATCGGAAGTTTCCGCAGCTCCAGCCATAATTGCTTCCGCATGAATCAATAATAAATCAGCATAGCGCATAATGTAATTACAATTATTCATTCCACCCCAAGAATCTGCATTTCCAGTTTCTCCAGTTACCTGTCCTACAACATACTTTTTTACTGCTGCGCCAGTACCATCTAAAACATTTGGATACCATTTTTTATTTAATTTAAAACCAACAGTGTCATGTGCTTTTAAGTCAGGATACTCATCGCCATATATCATATAAGATTCTTTACGTCTTTTGTCTCCTAATTCAAAAGCACTTTGAACATCATTTGTAGGTACATAAGTTGCTCCATAAGAAGCTCTATCATTCAAAATATCTAATCCATACTGAATATTTGAAAAATTCCCAGCTTGGTATTGATTAATTTCTCCAGACCATTGCCAAGAATAGATAGACTCTTCATTATTGTTTTTACTAGTCAAAAATAAATCTGAATAATTTGGTAAAAGTGCAAACTCACCTGAGTTAATAACTTTTTCAGCCATAGCTTTAGCATTCGCATAATCCTTTTCATAAAGGTAAACCTTAGCTAAAAGAGCTTCTGCTGAACCTTGAGAAACAAAAATATTCTCTTCACCAGGCGTTCTAGATCTAGTTTTAGATTTCAAATTCGCAGCAGCAAATTTCAAATCATTTTCAATGAATTTATATACGTCTTGAACACGATTTGTATTCACTAATGGGTCTTTGGCCAAAGCTAAATTATCTTCGATAATAGGAACCGGACCAAATAAGCGCACTAAATAAAAATAAGAAACTGCTCTAAAGAAATGTGCCTCGGCAATAGTGTTTTTTACAACCGCTGGGTTTACACTAGGAGCGGCACTTGTTTCTAAAGTATTAATTAGATTATTAGATTGTGCCACTATAGCGAAGCAACTTTTCCAAGGATCGGACAAAAACGAACTACTAGACGTTAATTTAAATTGTATTACCTCACTTCCATCTGCGTTTGCCCAGCAGTTTCCTGATGACAATTCAGACAATGCATAAAAACATTTTGTAAAAAATGGAGCCCACATTCTACCATACATTCCATAAGTAGATCGTTGCACTTGCTCATCAGTGCTATAAAATTGATCACTTACATAGCTGTCCTCCGATGGTCTGTCTAAAAAATCATTACTACAACCAGTAGTTGAGAGTCCTAGCATAGCAAAAAACACTACTGTTTTTATATTTAATATATATTTTTTCATTTTTTGTAATTATTAAAATTCAACATTCAAACCGAAAGTAAAAGATTTGTTCGTAGGATAACGACCAGAATCAATACCTGACAATAATGCATCTTGATTATACGAACCTACTTCTGGATCGTACCCTGTGTATTTAGTAAAAGTGTACAAGTTTTGAAGACCTCCGTAAAATCTTAATTTAGTAAGTTTTACTTTTGAGATAACATCTGATGGCAAAGAGAAACCAAACGTAATGTTTTGTAATCTTATGTATGAACCATCTTCTACATATCTATCTGATATTTCAAGATTAGGATGTCCATCTGCACCATCAGGTCTTGGATACTTAGCATTTACATTATCCGGAGTCCAAAAATCAGCCGCTTCTGCTAATTGATTTTCATAAAGACGTTGATTTTTTGTTGCTGCTCTTCTAGTCAAATTCAACACTTTATTTCCTTGAGACCCTTGGATAAATACCGCAGCATCAAAGCCTTTATATTTAAATGTATTATTAAAACCAAAAGTAAAATTAGGATGAGGACTTCCAATAAAAGTTAAATCTTTTTCATCGATTAAACCATCTTTATTTTGATCTACATATTCAATATCCCCTAAAACACTTTTGGCAGGTTTACCACCCGTAAATGGAATTGGTGCATTTGCCAGCTGTTCATTAGTTCTAATAATACCTACCGTTTCGTAACCATAGAACTGTCCGATTGGCTGTCCAACAACAGTTTTTGTAACCGTTTTATTTGTATACCCATTCACAGGAACTTCTTTTATTAAATCAAAATTATTTTGAAGTGATAATAATTCATTGTTGTATTTAGAGAAAATAGCTGTAGAACTCCATGTAAAATGTTCTCCAAATTTAGCATTATAAGTAACAGTAGCTTCAATACCATCATTTCTCATACTACCTAAGTTCACTTTTGGCGCCCCTAAACCACCTTGATACGGCTCAGTACCAATAACATAAGCTGGCAAAGGCAAAGTAAACAAGAATCCCTCAGATTGTTTTCTATACAAATCAACAGTAGCTTCTAATTTTGAATCTAGTACTGTAAAATTGATACCTAGATTGGTTTGTTTTGCAGTTTCCCACGTTAAATCAGGATTTGCAATATTACCTACTGTAAAAAAATTACCCATTGCTGATTTTATAGAAGTTATTCCTGAAACATAAGCATTTCCTCCAATATTTTGGTTTCCTGTTTCTCCATATCCAGCTCTAAATTTTATGTTATCCACATATTTTTTAGTCCCTTCCATAAAACTTTCATTAGATAATTTCCAAAATCCAGATACTGATGGGAAATACCCCCATCTTTTACCCTCAGCAAAATTAGAACTACCATCCGCTCTAAATGTAGCCTGAAAACCATATCTATCTTTGTAATCATAATTGAATGCTGAAAAATAAGAACTCAAAGCACTAGACCCTTTGTTTTCAGTAGCAGTTAAAGTTTTAGGGTCTCCTAAACTAATTGAATGGATATTATTACTTAACAATCCAGAAACGGTTTGTTCATTACTTGAATAATGAGATTCATACGATTCTTGCCCTGCTAATAAACTAAAATTATGATCTTCTAATTTTAATTTATATGTAAAAACATTTTTAATATTCAAACCACTCCAAGTATTTGCTCTCTCTTGTAATTGATTTACTTTATTTTGCATTGTTCCCCAAACATAAGTAGGTTGGAAACCTTCAAAATTTGAAATAAACGTAGAACCACCAATATCAAAACGATATTCTAAACCTTTAGCTAATTTCACATTAGCATAAAGATTAGCCATATAATTTTTTTTCTTTAAAAAGTTAGTATTCATTAAAGCAGAAGCAACTGGATTAATCCAAGCTCCAGGCACTCCTGCCGGAGGACCAGAATAAGAGCCATCCACATCTTTTACAGATGTATCAGGTGTCGACAATATAGAACTACTGATAATTCCATCACTAGAACCATTTAGTGTTATATTTTCTTTAGAAACACCTCCAGAAATACTAACACCAACTCCCAACCATGGCTTTACATTTGTATCAACATTAGTTTTAAAATTATATCTTTCGTAATCGGAACCAACAACAATACCATCTTGGTCTAAATACCCCCCAGAAATATAATAACTTGTACCATCTTTTGCACCTGAAAAAGATAATTGATGATTTTTCATTAATGCAGTCTGATAGATTTCATCTTGCCAATTAGTACCTGGACCTAAAACTGAAGGCACTGCAAATTCACTTCTTGGTTGAACACCATAATAATCTGCCAAAGCATTTTGTTGAACCGCATATTGACTTAAGCTCATAGTTTTTAACAAATGAGTAACTTGCTGAGATGACACATAACTATCATAAGTAAGTTTTCCTGAACCTTTTTTTCCTTTTTTTGTTGTAATAATAACAACTCCGTTGGATGCTCTTGAACCATAGATAGCAGTAGCAGAAGCATCTTTCAAAATATCCATTGTTTCGATGTCATTAGGATTTATAAGAGCAAGAGCACTTGTAGTAACACTTCCTGAGTTACCTCCTACATACCCTTTTACTAGATTACCTCCTGTAGAACTATTAGTTGCATCTCCTGAAATCGGAATACCATCTACTATATAAAGTGGCTCGTTTGTTCCTCCTATAGAAGTAGTCCCACGTATTTTTACAGAAACATCACCACCAGGTTGTCCAGAATTATTAGTTACTGTTACCCCAGCAGCTCTACCTTGTAATAACTGATCAAGACTAACTTGAGGAGTGTCTGCAAAATCTTTAGCTTTAACTGTAGAAACTGCACCTGTTAAATCTTTTTGCTTCACACTTCTATACCCAACATTCACCAATACTTCCTTCAAATCTTCTGCAGTAGAAACTAGACTTAAATTAATTGTTGCTTGCCCATTAACCGCTACTTTTTTTGTTTGAAAACCAATAAAAGCGAAAGACAATGTTGCATTTTCAGGAACATCAATAGCATATTTTCCATCAAAATCAGAAGAAACAGCAGTTGAGGTACCATCAATTTTTATAGTAACTCCAGGTAATCCCTGATTGGTATTTGAATCTTTAACTGTACCATGCACCTTTATTTGTGCATTCATAATTCCACAGCTAAACAATAAAAGCATCAATGGAACCTTTCTGTGGTTGATTTTCCATTGAGATAAGTAAGACAATAGTTTTTTCATAATTAAAATTTGTTAGTTAAGTTCAATAAGTTCCGAAAGGGTAATTCGGCAATTATTTTTTGGTCATTTATTAATATGATTTATAATTAACAAATTTATAACAGTAGTTAACATCAAATTAATATTATTATATCATTTAATGATAATATATTTTCAAAATGAAAAAATTAATTATATATAATAAAATTTTAGCATTAATTTTTTATATTATTAATATTTAAACCTTAAAATATAAACAATATATATAATTATAAAAAACAAAAAAGCCCTTTAAAAAATATCCTAAAGAGCTTTTTAAACAGAAAACTATAAGCAAATTACAAAATTCGCTTTAATCCAGAGAAATCATCTCGATACTGACTAGGTGTGCATTTTTTAAAAGCTTTAAAACTTCTATTAAAATTAGCAATATTATTAAAACCAGATTTGAAAGCAACCTCAGAAATACTGAGATCTTTCTCTACTAACCATCTTGCAGCATACCCTATTCGAATATCATTAATATAATTGACAAACGTTTTTCCAGTGCGCTTTTTTATAAATCTATTAAACGAAATAGTAGTCATACTAGCTACTCCAGCCACTTCTTCAAGTGACAATTTTTCAGCAAAATTCTTCTGAATATAATCATAGATCAATTTCATCTTATCATACTCTTCAAATGTATCATTTTCGACAGTAAATGTAGATAAAAGCCTCTGATTACGGGAGTTTGCAAGATCATAGAGTATAGATATGATTTCGAGAAAATAATCCATTCCGTCTAACTTAGATATCTTAATTAACCTTGGAGTAAGCATTTCAGCTACTTGATTTGAAAATAAAATACCATGTACAGATCGATTAAACATCTCCTTTATAGGTGTCATAATTCGTCTAGACAACAAAAAGTCATGAAAAAGATCATTATGAAATTGAATAGTTATTTCATGAATATCTTTGTTCTTACATTTATGTTGCTCCCAGCCATGATACAAATTAGGCCCCACCAACACTAGCTCTACATCATCAATCTCTTCAATATTATCTCCCACAACACGTTTTACACCTTTTCCATTCAGTATAAAGTTGATTTCAAATTCAGGATGATAATGTACTGGATAATCAAACTCATCTTTAATTCTATCAAAAACCAAAAAGCTATCTTGAGCTGCAAGTGGAACAATTTCTCTATGAAAATTTTTAAAAGTGCTCATAATTTGTTTTTTTATTTGCAATAATAAGATATAAAATTGATAAAATAATATTAATTCAAAAGATGTTATTACTTTATCTTTGAAAAATGAATTTATGTTTTTGATTACAAAAATATGTTTAAAAAATGTAAACCGTTTTAAAATGATATTTTCCTTAACATTTTATCAAAAAATTAATAAAAAGACAAAAACAAAATTTCAAAATATTAATCATTCGATATTCAATTTAAACCATTGAGTTACATTTTAAAACAAACAAAATATCATTATTACAGAATATGACAAAAACCAACTACATACTAGCCATTTTATTCACTTTTAGCACATTTTATTGCGTTTCATCACAAACAAGTGATACAAAATTATCATTATCTGATAAAAAATCAACAAAAAATACCATTAAATTATACAAAAACCTATATAAAACAACTAATAAAGGTATTCTTTTCGGTCACCAAGATGATTTAGCGTATGGTGTAAACTGGAAATATGAAGAAGGACGAAGTGATATAAAAGATGTAGTTGGAGATTACCCTGCCGTTTATGGCTGGGACATCGCTGGTTTAGAAAGAGACAGTACTAAAAATATAGATGGAGTACCTTTTGACAAAATGAAACAATACATTCAGGACGCTAATGAAAGAGGTGGAGTATCAACAATAAGTTGGCATTTTGATAATCCTGCAACAGGAAAAAATGCTTGGGACAACACTCCAAATTCATTAAAAACAGTTCTTCCAGGTGGAGAAAACCATAAAAAATTTATAACTTGGTTAGACAAAGCCGCTGTTTTCTTTTTGTCCTTAAAAGATAAAAAAGGAGATAATATCCCTATCCTTTTTAGACCCTATCACGAACTTACCGGAGGATGGTTTTGGTGGGGCAAAGGGAATTGTACTCCAGAAGACTTCAAAACATTATGGAAATTCACCTTTAACTACCTACAAAAAAAAGGAGTTCATAACTTAATTTATATCTACAACACTGGGGGGGTCAAAACAAAAGAAGAATTTCTTGAAAACTACCCAGGTGCAGATTATGTAGACATTTTAAGTTTTGATAATTATCAAAATAATGACGACAAAAATGGTGAGAAGTTTATAACTGAAACTCAAAATCAGTTTAAAATAATTGATTCAATTGCTAAAGAACAGCATAAACTTATAGCTTTCGCAGAAGCTGGATACGAAGCTATTCCCGATCCTAAATGGTGGACAACTACTTTATTAAAAGCAATTGGTGATTATAAAATTTCTTATGTTTTACTATGGAGAAACCATGGTTGGCAAGAAAAAGAACAAAAAATGCATTATTACGTTCCGTACAAAGGGCAGACTAGTGAAAAAGATTTTGTAGATTTTTACAATCTTGAAAATACTCTGTTCGAAAAAGATGCTGCTAAAATTAACTTACATAAAAAATAACCCCAAAGACTATACCCTCAAAAAATGGAAGAAAAAATTAAATTAAAAGAAAAAGTTGGTTACGGATTAGGAGATGCTGCGTCCTCTATGTTCTGGAAAATTTTCAGTATGTATCTTATGTTTTTTTATACAGATGTCTTTGGAATAGCGCCAGCAGTAGTCGGAACTATGTTTTTAATAACACGTATCTGGGATTCCTGTTTTGATCCTTTGGTTGGGATTCTTGCTGACCGTACCAAAAGCCGCTGGGGAAAATTTAGACCGTACTTATTATGGACAGCAATACCATTTGCACTAATAGGAATCTTGACTTTTTACACTCCTGATTTTGACGAAAAAGGAAAAATAATATACGCCTACGTTACATACTCTTTAATGATGATGATTTATTCTGTTATTAATGTACCCTATGCTTCTTTATTGGGTGTAATGTCTGGTGACCGGAAAGAACGTACAACACTTTCGTCTTACCGTATGGTTTTTGCTTTTGGTGGAAGTTTATTAGCACTATGGCTGATTGAACCTTTAGTAAATCATTTTGGAGGAAGCTTAAACTCAAAAACGGGTTGGTTATATACTATTATTGTTTTTGGAATGATTACTACTGTTTTCTTTTGGGCTTGTTTTCTTCTCACCAAAGAAAGAATACAACCTATAAACGATGAAAAACCTAACTTAAAAGAAGATTTAAATGACCTTCTTAAAAACAGACCTTGGTGGATTTTATTAGGAGCTGGAATCGGAGCCTTAATATTTAATTCAATTCGTGATGGAGCTGCTGTTTATTATTTTAAATATTATGTAAGTAGTACAATAAGTTATAGCTTCAACATTATGGGAGAGAATTTTGCAATGACTCCAACTACACTTTATTTGGTTCTTGGACAAGCTGCAAATATTATTGGTGTTATTGTAGCTACTCCTATTGCAAATAAAATTGGAAAAAAGAAAACCTTCTTTGGTGCTATGACTCTTGCTGCAATATTGAGTATCATTTTCTATTATTTAGGAAAAGAAGATGTAATTCTTATTATGGTTTTCCAAATACTAATTAGTATTTGTGCAGGTTGTATTTTTCCTTTAATCTGGTCCATGTATGCTGATAGTGCCGATTACTCAGAATGGAAACAAGGACGAAGAGCTACTGGTCTTATCTTTTCTGCTTCTTCGATGTCACAAAAATTTGGTTGGACTATTGGAGGTGCTGCTACAGGATGGCTATTGGGGTATTATGGATTCCAAGCCAATGTTGTTCAAACAGCCACCACGCAAACTGGAATACAATTAATGTTAAGCATACTTCCTGCAATTGCTGCAGCTATATCTGTACTTTTTATTCTATTCTATCCTTTATCAGAAGAAAAGTTACAAGCTATTGAAGACGATCTTAATGAAAAACGAAATATAAAATAAATAATACTTGATTTAGAACATTCAACCTATGAATACAACAGCACTACAGCCAGATTTAAAAAAAATAAAAATGGAACTTGAAAACCAATTTAACACATTAATACAAACCAAAAATACACCACAAGACGGTATTGGAAACGGAATATATATTCGTTATAAAAATCCAGTTCTAACAGCTGCGCACACACCATTGGAATGGAGATTTGATTTTAACCCAAATACAAATCCGTTGTTTTTGGAAAGAATTGCAATAAACGCAACATTCAATGCTGGTGCTATGAAATGGAATAATAGTTATGTTCTAGCTGCACGTGTTGAAGGAGCGGATAGGAAATCATTCTTCGCTATTGCTGAAAGTCCAAATGGAGTTGATAATTTCAAGTTTTGGGACAAACCATGTGTAATTCCTCAAACAGAAGAGCCAGATACAAACGTATATGATATGCGATTAATAAACCATGAAGATGGATGGATTTATGGTATTTTTTGCACAGAAAGAAAAGACCCTTCTGCGCCAAAAGGTGATACAAGTACTGCTATTGCAAATGCAGGAATTGTTCGTACCAAAGATTTAATCAACTGGGAAAGATTACCGGATTTAATTTCGAATACTGGTCAACAACGTAACGTAGTATTGCATCCAGAATTTGTTGATGGAAGATATGCATTATATACTCGCCCTCAGGACGGATTTATTGATGTTGGGAACGGAGGTGGAATTGGACTTGGTTACGTAGAAGACATGTCTAATCCTATCGTAAAAGAAGAGAAAATCATTTACGGAAAAAAATATCATACAGTTTATGAACTAAAAAATGGACTTGGTCCAGCTCCTATCAAAACTGAAAAAGGATGGTTGCATTTGGCTCACGGTGTTCGTAACACTGCTGCAGGTTTGCGTTATACCTTATACATGTTCATGACTGATCTAAATGACATTGCAAAAGTAACCTATGCTCCTGCTGGTCATTTTATGGGGCCAGAAGGCGAAGAAAGAGTTGGAGATGTCTCTAACGTTTTATTTTCTAATGGATGGATTGAAGATAATGATGGAACTGTTTTCATTTATTATGCATCTTCAGATACTAGGATGCACGTAGCGGTTTCTTCAGTAGAAAAATTGGTAGATTATGTCATCAATACTCCAGAAGATACTTTGACTTCGGCTGGTTCTGTAAATACTATAATTAGGCAAGTAAATAAAAACAAAGAAATTTCATAATTGTGAATTCAAATTTAAAAAATCTAAAAACAGAACTTGAACTTGAACTTCAAAGTATTCTCTCCTATTGGATGAAAAATACTATTGACGAAAAAAATGGAGGCTTTGTTGGTCAGATAGATTACAATAATACCACAAATAATGAAGCAGAAAAAGGGTCTGTACTTAATGCACGATTATTATGGACTTTTTCTTCTGCTTATAAAATTTCTAAGAACAAAGACCATTTAAATACCGCAAAACGCGCTTTTGAATACATTTCAAAACACTTTTACGACACTGAATTTGGCGGTATCTTTTGGAGTATAAACCCAGATGGAACTCCAAAAGAAACCAAAAATCAAATTTATGCAATTGCTTTTGTCATTTATGGATTGAGCGAATATTATTCGGTTACCCTTGATAAAAAATCATTGGAACTTGCCATTTCCTTGTATAATAAAATTCAAGAATATAGCTATGATGATGTAAATGGTGGCTATCTAGAAGCTTTCACCCGTGAATGGCAACCTATCGAAGATTTACGCTTAAGCGAAAAAGATGCCAACGAAAAGAAAACAATGAATACGCATTTGCACATCGTTGAAGGATTTGCAAACTTATACAACGTCTGGAAAGACGAATCATTACGAAAGGTAATTATTGATCTATTAGAAACCATCGGCAACTATTTCATCAATACCGAAACAGGAAATTTAAGACTGTTTTTTGATGAAAATTGGATTGAAAAGAAAGATGTAATCTCATATGGTCATGACATTGAAGCTGCTTGGCTTTTATTGCAATGCGCAGAAATCATTGAAGATGAACAACTAATCGACCGTTATAAAAAATATGCGATTCAAATTGCCGATGTAACTAAAAAAGGAATAGATACCGATGGCGGATTGTGGTATGAATATAATCCCGAAACTAAGGAATTAATGGCCGAAAAACACTGGTGGCCACAAGCCGAATTAATCATTGGTTATTTTACAGCTTGGCAAATTTCTGGTAAACAAGAATATTTGGATATTGTTTTTAAGAATTGGGATTTTACAAAAAAACATATCATTGATAAAGAAAATGGAGAATGGTTTTGGGGAGTTTATAGCGATTATTCGACTATAGAAAAAGACAAAGCTGGCTTTTGGAAATGCCCATATCATAACGGTAGAGCCTGTATAGAATTAATTAATAGAATTGCGAGTTAATCAACGAATTCTGTATGCTTTTCAGTTAAAATTAACCACTAAAATTTAATATATGAAGAAAGTATTGCTTGCATTGAGTCTTTTTTTAATTATTTCAACAAATAATGCACAAACCAATCTAATCAAAAATGGTGGTTTTGAAACTGAATTATTAAATTGGAGAGGAGAAGATGTTGGAACCATTTCTACTTTTGATAAGAAAACTGGTAAAAACAGTTGCTCTATCAATCAATATGTGGGAGCAGAATGGAAAGCAGTTGATCAAATTATGAGTATTCCAAAAAATACAGTTGCCATTGAATTTAGTGGATGGATAAAAGCCGAAAGAATTGAAAAAGGCCAAAATGAATGGAATACTGGAAAATTTGACATCGCATTTTTGAATTCAGGCGAGAAAGAAATTAAAAACGAAAGTATTGCCTCAGTATTAGGTACTACTGCATGGACATTTTACAAAAAAACAGTTCTAGTTTCAGCAGGAGCTTCAAAATTTAGAGTTATGCTAGCATTAGGGCAAACCAACGGAACTATATTTTTTGATGATTTAAAAGCTATTGCCTTAACTCAAGAACAAATCAATAAAATACAAGAAGAAGAAAATGCTAAAAAAATGGCAACTACTGATTCTGAATCTAAAACAACAGAATTAGCAAATAGTGATTTTGAAAATGGAATAAATTCATGGCGTGGAAACGCAACGGTTTCCACCTCTATCTTCAAAGAAGGAAAATCGGCACTTGTATTAAATTCAAATACTTTTGATTGGAATGGAATTGACCAAATTGCTACCATTCCAGATAATGTTAGCTCTATAACAGTTTCTGGTTGGTTAAAATCTGATGCCATAAAACAAGGAAAAGATGCATGGAACAATGGTTTACTGAATGTAGCATTTACAGGAAATGACAACCAAAAAACGGGAGATGACCAAAATATAACTTTTATAACTGGTACTACCGATTGGGCTTTCTATACTAAAACATTTCCGATTCCTGAAGGGGCAAAAAAATACAGAATCATGCTTGCTTTAGGTTTCGCAACAGGAACTCTTTATGCTGATGCGATTTCTGTTAATTTCAAATAAAACTAATCCAATCGATTGGTTTCCAAAACCACAAATACACTCATGACAAAATATTATACTGTTTCAGTCCTTTTAGGGATATTCACCTTATTTTCTTGTTCTGGAAGCGACTCCACAACGGATACATCAAAAGTAGATCCACCAGTTGTCGTAAATACTGCCCCATTAACAACGCAAAACGTAACTACGCATATGGCTGACCCGAACGCTACCGCAGAAACGATTGCTTTATTTTATAACCTAAAAACCTTAGCTAAAACCAAATTTGCTATTGGTCAACAAGATGCTTTTAATGGGTTTTATAATAATGATGCAACTAATGAATCTGACATAAAAAAAACAACGACATATAACCCTGCTCTACTAGGCTCTGACTTTATATTTATCACAGATAAAAATAATAATGAGCAATCCGACAATTGGTTTTACCAACAAGAACAAAAAACGATAAACGATATCAAATCCGCTTATGCAAAAGGAATGATCAACACCATGTCTTGGCACCTAAGAGAACCTAATAATGAAGATAGTTTTTATGCCGATGACATGACAACAGAACAGAAAACTACCACTTTTAAAAGTATCTTAACAGGTGGAGTTAATCACGAATGGTATAAGAAAAAATTAGACAAAGTAGCTCGCGTTTTCTTAAATTTAAAAGGTATAAATGGGGAGTTAATTCCTGTCATTTTTAGACCTTTTCATGAGTTTGATGGAAGTTGGTTTTGGTGGGGATCTAATTTTTGCACTGCTGAAGAATACAAAAAAGCTTATCAATTTACAGTAACTTATTTAAGAGACGCAAAAGGAGTTCATAATCTCTTATATGCATTTTCTCCTGATAATTCATATTCAAAATCAGCTGATTATTTGAAGCGCTACCCAGGTGATACTTATGTTGATGTATTGGGAATGGATAATTATGGCGACCTTAATAATCAGGGACAAACTGGTGCTGACAAAGCCAATGCAAAACTAAAAATGCTATCCGATTTGGCAACAACTAAAGTAAAAATTGCGGCCATGACCGAAACTGGCTATAGAGTTTCTGCGAGTGTACCACCAGTAAACAATTGGTTTTCTACTTACTTATACAGCACTTTAACAGCAAGCAATATTCAGATAAGTTATGTTATGTTTTGGAATAATAATCAAGATGGTTATTATGTTCCTACACCTGCAGCATCTAACGCTGATGATTTTAAAACATTCGCAAAAAAACCAAAATCGGCATTAGTGAATACTTTACCAAAAATGTATGAGTTGCCAAAATAAACGCTTAAGTTCTCTTAAATAACGTAAATCCCTAGCCCTGATGGTCGAATTGCTCTCGCAATTACCTTTTATTTTTTCCTTTAAAAAATAAAAGATACAGCGGACAGCAGGAAATAGCTCCTAAAAAAATAAATAATGACAAACAAATTTTTAAAAACACTTGGTTTTGCTTTACTCTTTGCTACAATAGCATGTCAGGCACAAGAAAGAATCACCGTTAAAGGAACTCAATTTTACAAAGGTGACAAGCCTTATGCGTACATTGGAACGAACTATTGGTATGGAAGTTTACTCGCATCCAAGAAAGTTGGAGATCGTAAAAGATTGCTTCGTGAACTTGATTTTATGCAAAAAGAAGGCATTGACAATTTACGAATTTTGGTTGGTGGTGACGGCGGAAAATACGATTTTACTGTTCGCCCTGCATTACAATACGAACAAGGAAAATATGATGAAGATTTACTTGACGGATTGGATTTTTTGATTGCCGAAATGAGCAAACGAAAAATGTATGCAGTTTTGTATTTGACCAATAACTGGGAATGGTCTGGCGGAATGTCACAATATTTGGAATGGAACGGCAAAGGTCCAGTTCCTGTTCCGGCTATTCCACCAAATACATGGCCACAATTTATGGCTTACACAGAACAGTTTCATAGCTGTGAACCTTGTATGAAAGCCTTAGAAAATCACGTGAAGTTTATTATAGGAAGAACTAATGCTTATTCTCATAAAAAATATACTGAAGACAATACCATTATGGCTTGGCAAGTGGGTAATGAACCCCGCACTTTTACAGCAGAAAATGAAGCCAAATTTACAGTTTGGTTAAATAATATTGTGAATTTGATTGATAGTCTGGATAAATACCATTTGGTTTCTACAGGTTCTGAGGGGCTTAATAGTTCTAATGATAGCATGGAAACTTTTGAAAGAACCCATCTAAATCCAAATATCGATTATTTGACGATGCATATCTGGCCTAAAAACTGGGGTTGGTTTAAAGCGGATAATGCTGAAAAAACATTGCCAGCAACTCTTGAAAATGCTGGGGTTTATATCGACAAACATGTAAAAGTGGCGAACAATTTAAAAAGACCAATTATCATTGAAGAATTTGGTTTGCCAAGAGAAAACGAAAATTTAATCGCGGATTCTTCTGTTGCAAATAGAAATGTTTTCTATAATTATATTTTTGGAAGAGTTGCCGAAAGTGTAGCTAATAATGGACCGTTGCAAGGAGCCAACTTTTGGGGTTTTGGCGGTGAAGGAAAAGCAATTCATGCTGATGGAAAATGGAATCCTGGTGAACCGCTTACTACAGATCCTCCACAAGAACCACAAGGTTTGAACTCGGTTTTTTCTTCTGATAAATCGACTTTAGAAATCGTCAAGAAATACAATACCAAATTTAAAAAATAGTTGAATTTAATTAAAATAACAATCTTAAAAATAACAAAATGAACCGCAGAAATTTTATAAAAAATACAGGGTTTACCTTAACTGGATTATTATTAAGTGATGTTATTTTAGGCCAAAATTTTGAGATTGAATATGCAAATACAATGATTTTTCCGAATCAGGTATCTGCAATAATTAATGATAAATTAGTGCAACTTTCTGGATCTGACAAAAAATGGTCACATGAAAATGTTCAGGTAACTTTAGAAAAAACAAAAACTGGAATTGTAGTTTTTGTTGAAGCTCCAAATGTGAGTCTGAGCAAAATAACATTAAGCTGGATTACGCCAAGCAAAAGTAATTCTACCATATTGAACGATCATTGGGAAAGAACGTACGGCGATATTTCCTGGCATAAACCATCCGAAACTGAAATTTTGCCTTGGTATTTCTTAGAAATTAGTCAAAATGAAACACTTGGATTTGGTGTAAAAACAGGAGCTAATACATTTTGCGGCTGGCAGATTGAAAATGGAAAATTAAATCTGCATTTAGATACGCTTTCGGGATCAAATGGAGTTCAGTTAGGCAATCGAAAACTAAAAGCTGCCGAAATTGTATCAATTAAAAGCAAATTAAACGAAACTCCTTTTCAAACAGCGAGACGTTTTACTGCTATAATGTGCGATCAGGCTAGAATGCCAAAAGAACCAGTTTATGGTATAAACGATTGGTATTTTAGTTACGGTAACAATTCCGAAAAACTCATTCTGGAACATACTGAGATGATGGCGCCAATGGCTGAAGGACTGGCAAACAGACCTTTCTCTGTAATTGATGCGGGTTGGTTTCAAGATTCTCCTCATCATAAAAATGATTGCTGTTGGGGTGATAATATGCATTCACCAAATCAAAAATTTGGAGATATGGGAAAATTAGCTTCCAAGATTAAACAAATCGGAATGCGTCCCGGAATCTGGACACGTCCTTTATGTGCAAGTTATAAAGATGATAAAAAATTGCTGTTGCCTTTTAGCAGTGGAAAAGAAGATAATAAACCGGTTCTTGATCCTTCTATTCCTGAAAATCTAGAACGCATTGCAAATTATTTCAAATTATACTCCGATTGGGGATATGAAATGGTAAAATTTGATTTTACCACCTATGATATCTTCGGGAAATGGGGTTTTGAAATGCTAAAAAACAATGCCATGACTTCGGAAAAATGGGCGATGAATGATACTTCAAAAACCAATGCAGAAATTGTATTGAATTTATACCAAACCATTCGAAAAGCAAGTAAAGACACCTATATAATTGGTTGCAATACAATTAGTCATTTTGCAGCGGGTTTATTTGAACTCAACCGAATTGGTGATGATACTTCTGGAAATGAATGGGAAAGAACTTTGAAAATGGGTGTTAATACACTCGCTTTTAGAGGTATTCAACAAGGAACTTTTTATGCTGCCGATGCCGATTGCGTGGGACTAACATCTAAAGTCGCTTGGGATAAAAATAAACAATGGATGGAACTTGTTGCAAAAAGTGGCACTCCCCTATTTATTTCTGCACAACCCGAAGCTACTGGCGAAGAACAAAAAAAGGCTATTCGCGAATGCTTTAAAATTGCTTCTCAAAAATTACCTGTTGCCGAACCTCTAGATTGGATTGAAAATCCATTCCCAAAAAAGTGGAAATTAAACAACCAGATAGAAACCTTTAATTGGTGATTTCTAAACTATCTAAACCAATTCTTTACTAAACCAAACATGAAAAAATATATTACACTACTGTTAGTTTCTGTTTTTATAACAGGACAGTCACAGACTTTTGATATCACAAAATATGGTGCAATTGGCGACGGAAAAACTATAAATACAAAAGCATTACAAAACACCATTGATACTTGTTTTAAAAACGGTGGCGGAACAGTTTTGGTTCCGACAGGAGTTTTTATGATAGGAACAGTGAATCTAAAAAGCAACGTAAATCTACATCTTGAAAGTGGTGCCATTTTAAGAGGAAGCACTAATATCAATGATTATACTCCTGTAAATGGAGTTCATTACGGTATGTTTTTTACAGAGAATTCAGAAAACATTACAATTTCTGGAAGCGGAAATATCGATGCCAATGGGGATGTTTTTTTTGACACTACAAAAGCAAAAAAAATTGAATGGGGCGGTACTGCAGGCACACGCCAAAAAGAAAATTTCAGAAAAGTTGCTGATGGTGGTTTAGGTGACGGACCAATTGTACCAAAAGAAAGACCATATCAAACCATTATTTTTAGCAACTGTAAAAGAGTCACAATAAAAGATGTTTTCATCACACAATCTTCTTTTTGGACGATGCTAATCGCCGATTGTGACAGCGTTTTGATTGATGGTATCAGACTTTGGACCAATATGCTGGCTCCAAATGCCGATGGAATTGACATTACTTCAGGAAAAAATATCATCGTTAGCAATTGTGATATTCGTGCGGGTGACGACGCTATTATTGTTGTGGGTTATGCTTCGCATTTTGAAGTTCCAGGTTTTAAAGATTTACGTCATTCTTCAGAGAATATTAATATAACAAACTGTAATCTTCAATCAGCTTCGAGCGCTATTAGGATTGGGTATTTCGATCATAATTCGGTTAGAAACATTAATATTTCAAATTGTAATATCACCAATTCAACTCGCGGAATCGGAATATTTTTGAGAGATCAAGGATCGTTAGAAAACATTAATGTTACCAATGTAAATATTGAAACCAAGCTTAGGACTGGCGATTGGTGGGGAAATGGAGAACCAATTCATATTTCGGCTGTTCGTGGAAAAGTAAAAGTAGCGGGTACTGAAACGGAGAAATTAGGAGTTATTAAAAACGTGACTTTCACTAATGTCAACTGTAAAGCCGAAAATGGAATTCTGATTTACGGTTCTGAAGAAAGCCGAATTCAAAACGTTAATTTTAAAAACGTCACTTTCGATTTTATTGATAGCAAACTAAATGACGTAGCAGGAGGAAATATAGATCTTCGTGGTTGTCTGGATGAAAAACAACAGCTTATTCAACGTGACATTCCTGGAATTTACGGGCAATACGTCGATGGCTTAACTATTGAAGATTTTAAATTGACATGGACAGGAACGAGAATGCCTTATTTTACAAATGGTATCGAAATCAATAATTTTAATGATTTACGAATTGCTAATTTTAAAGGAACTGGATCGCCAATTAATAAAAGTGCAGTTCCAATTTTATTAGAAAATGGAACAAAAACTAATTTGATTTTGGATAAAAATAGTACTCCAAAAATGACTAACGTTAAGAATTAATGACCTATATTAAAACCTTTAAAATGAAAATTATAGTAGCCTTATTTTTATCAGTATTATCTCTTTCACTTCATGCTCAAAAAAAAGCAGATTCTTCTATTGATGAAAAAGTAGAAGCGCTGATTAAGAAAATGTCTCTTGCTGATAAAAAGATGCAATTGCAAATACGTTCTTTTGATGGTTTTAAAAAATTCAGAAATCAAAATGGGGAAATGAATGCTGATAGTCTGTCAAAATATTATCCAAACGGAATTGGCGGATTAAATCTTGATATCAATTTTGAACCTGAAATGTATGTTAAAACACTCAATTCTTTTCAAAAATGGAGCACTTCTACAGGGAACAAAATCCCGATTGAATTTATTGGCGAAGGTCTTCATGGCTACATGGCAAGAGGCGCAACCGTTTTTCCACAAGCAATTGCTCTAGGTAGTACTTGGGATCCCGAATTGGCCGAACGAATTTATACCGTTGCTGGTCTCGAAGCCAGAAGCCGAGGCGTAGTACAAGTTTATGCTCCCAATCTTGATTTGGCTAGAGAACCACGCTTTGGAAGAATTGAAGAAATGTTTTCAGAAGATCCGTATTTGGTTGCTTTAATGGGGAATGCCGAAGTAAATGGTTTTCAAAGCCGAAGCGCTAAACCAGATTTGAATCATGTTGCTACAACTTTAAAACATTATGTAGCTCACGGACAGCCAGAAGGAGGACGGAATACTGCTCCTATAAATATATCGAATTACGATTTGATGAATAATGATTTATTTCCTTTTGAATATATTATCAAACATGCAAATCCTGTGAGTTTAATGCCTTCTTATAATGAAATTGGAGGAGTTCCAAATCATGCTAATTCTTGGCTTATACAAGATGTCCTGAAAAAACAATTGGGTTTTAAAGGTTTTATAACGTCCGATCAAAGTGCCATTGATCAAATTCATGGCTTACATTATTTTGCTAAATCAAACCGCGAAGCTGCAAAAATTGCCATCGAAAATACGATCGATTTAGATCTTCAATTCAACGATGGTGCCTATAATTCGCTAGATACTTTGGTAAAATCAGGGCAATTATCTGAAAAACGTATTGATGATGCTTTGAGAAAATTTTTGAAATTCAAATTTGAAATGGGTTTATTTGACAATCCGTATGCTGATGTTTCAAAAATGAAATCCGTAACAAATACAGTTCAAAACAAAAAACTAGCTTTAGAAGCAGCAGAAAAAGCAGCCGTTTTACTTAAAAACCAAGATAATCTTTTGCCTCTTGATTCTAAAAAAATTAAAACTTTGGCGGTCATTGGTCCTTTAGCAAAAGGTGTTCATTTTGGAGGATATTCTGCTGAACCAAGACAAGGAATAGATTTATTAAACGGAATCACTGCTTACGCTGGAAATGATTTTAAAGTTACCTATGCCGAAGGCTGTAAACTAGCTTTGGAAGAATCTTCATTTTGGGCAGATAAAGTACAAACTCCAAACTCGGAAGAAGATGACAGACGCTTGATTAAAGAAGCAATTGAAGTCGCTAAGCAAAGTGATGTGATTGTTTTAGCTATTGGAGAAACTGTTGCTTTTAGCAGAGAAGCATGGGGAGAAAACCACTTGGGAGACCGTTCGAGTCTTTCGCTTTTGGGCTTACAAGATGATTTAGTAAAAGAACTTGTAGCAACAGGAAAACCTATTGTTGCAATTATTTTTGGAGGACGTCCGCTTGCAATAAACGATGTTGCTAAAAACATTCCGTCAATTATTCAGGCATTTTATTTAGGACAGGAAACAGGAACTGGATTAGCTAATATTTTGTTTGGAAAAGTAAATCCTTCAGGAAAATTAGCGGTAACAATTCCAAAATCCGTTGGAGAATTACCGGCTTATTACAATCGTCAGCCAAGCCGCATGAGAAGTTATGTAAACGACAACAACAAACCTTTGTTTCCGTTTGGTTTCGGATTATCTTATACTGCTTATCAATACGGAAAACCAGTTTTAGACAAGAAAGATATCTCAAAAACAGAAAATATAATCGTAACAATTCCAATAACAAATACAGGAAAAGTGGAAGGTGATGAAATTGTGCAGTTGTATATCCGTGATTTAATAAGTTCTGGCTCCAGACCAATTATGGAATTAAAAGATTTTACAAAAGTGCATCTAAAACCGAACGAAACAAAAAATGTTACATTTACCATTACTCCCGAAAAGCTGATGTTTTACAATTACCAACTCAAAAAAGTATTAGAATCTGGTGATTTTGAAGTAATGATCGGACCAAATTCAGCAAGTGTACAAACTTTAACTTTTACAGTAAAATAAGCCTAAATTAGATATTCTGATGAAAAAATCAATCACTTTATTCTTCGCATTGCTCCTATTTAATTTTTCTTTTGCACAAAAGAAACAAGATTATATTTTGAATTCTCCAAACGGAAAAATTCAAGTTAACATTGCTGTTAATGACAAAATAAGCTGGAGTGTTTCACATGATAAAAATGTAATTCTGTCGCCATCTGCAATGTCAATGACTTTGGATGAAAATGAAGTTTTAGGAAAAAATGCAGTAGTTTTAAATTCAAAAAAAGAAACAGTTGATGCTTCATTTGAAACTCCATTTTACAAAAAGAAATCAGTTAAAAACAATTACAATCAGCTGACATTAAACTTTAAAAATGATTTCAGCATCGAATATCGTGCTTTTGATGATGGTGTTGCTTATCGTTTTATCACTAAAAAGAAAAAAGATATCACGATTCAATCAGAAGAAGTGGTTTTAAATTTCGACCAAAATTACAATATATTAATGCCTTATGTTCGTGATTTAAGAAACCCAAAAGATCCTTACATTTCATCTTTCGAAGCGCATTACGAAAATAAAAAAATCAGTGAATTTGCCAAAGATACTTTAGCCTTTTTACCGTTTTTAATTGATTTTAAAAATCATAAAAAAGCCGTTTTCTTAGAAGCTAATTTGGAAGATTATCCTGGATTATTTGTAACGAATAACAAAGACAAATCTGGTTTTGAATCTCGTTTTTCTAAATATCCTTTACAGGAAAAAAATGGAGGATTTAATAATATCAACAGACTTATTACCGAAAGAGCCGATTATTTGGTCAAAACAAAAGGAACTCGAAATTTCCCATGGAGAATTGTTGTGATCTCAGAAAACGACAAAGATTTGGCCAATAATGATATGGTTCAGAAACTATCGGAACCAACAAAAATCAAAGATCTCAGTTGGATAAAACCCGGAAAAGTAGCTTGGGATTGGTGGAACGATTGGAACATTTACAACATTGATTTTAAAGCTGGAATCAATACACAAACCTATAAATATTATATTGATTTTGCATCCAAAAACAAAGTAGAATATGTGGTTCTTGACGAAGGTTGGAGTCTTGAAGATGACATTATGAAACACAATCCAAATGTTGATTTAGAAGCGTTAATCGCATACGGAAAAGAACGAAATGTGGGTATTATTTTGTGGAGCTCTTGGATGGCTTTGACCAAAAACACAGAAGGTATTTTGAAGAATTACGCCAATTTAGGAATCAAAGGTTTTAAAGTTGATTTCTTAGATCGTGACGATGCCAAAATGGTGAGTTCTGTTTACGATATTGCTCAAAAAGCGGCCGATAATAAATTGCTATTGGATTTTCACGGGATGTATAAACCAACTGGAATTCAGAGAACTTTTCCAAATATTCTAAATTTTGAAGGTGTAAAAGGATTGGAAAATAATAAATGGACCCCAAATGATGATGTTCCTTTGTATGATTGTACAATTCCATATATACGAATGATGGCGGGACCTATGGATTATACGCCTGGAGCCATGCGAAATGCAACCAAAAGTGAATTCAAACCAAGCCATTCTAATCCTGTAAGTCAAGGAACAAGATGTCATCAATTGGCATTGTACACCATTTTTGAAGCGCCTTTACAAATGATGGCGGATAGCCCAACGGCTTATATGAAAGAACAGGAAAGCACAGATTTCATTGCTAAAACTCCAACCACATTTGATGAAACAGTAGCTTTAGATGGTGAAGTAGGGCAATTTGTAGCATTGGCTAGAAAAAAAGGATCTACATGGTATTTGGGTGCTATTACCAATTGGAATTCAAGAGAAATAACAATTGATTTTTCTTTCCTTGAAAAAGGTAAAAAATACGAAGCCGAAATTTTCTCTGATGGATTAAATGCTGAAAAAGCAGCAGTAGATTATAAAAGAGAAATTATAACTGTAGATTCAACTTCAAAATTAAAATATCATTTAGCAAGCGGTGGTGGATTATCAGCTATTATTCAAAGTAAATAACAACCTGAAATTGTTAACACGAATTGCACAAATTTTCACGAATCAATTAGTGGAAATTTGTGCAATTCGTGTTTAAAAATGATGTTTAAATTGTAATAACCAATCGTTTCCCATCAGGTATATTCATATCCCAAGCTTTTTGAATGTCTTTTATATCTATCGAAACAGTTTCTATTATTAATTTTTTGGATGCTGCCAACTCAAACATTTCAGGTAAAATTTCATCTATTAATTTTTTCATTTCGCCTTTAGTCCAGCTCCCAAAACCTGAACCTGATAATTGAAGATCGACACTTCGTAAAATTGATGCTGACAATTGAATCGTATCTCCAGCCATAGAACCAACAGAAACATATCTGGTTTTATGTGTAAATGCTCCATTCCCTTTTAGAGAATTTAAAATCAATTCAGCTGAATGTCCCCACAAATAATCGATTATAATATCTATTGGTGTATTGGCATGAATGATCTTAAATTGGCTTATAAAATCTTCATCGGTTTGAGTAAGAATTAAGTATTCATCTGCACCCAAATCTAATAAAGTTTTTAAAGTCTGCTCATTTCTTCCAGTTACAATTATTCTTTTTGCACCATAATATTTGGCAAGCTGAATCGCAATTTTTCCCGTAACTCCAGTTGCTCCGTTTATCAAAACTGTTTCTCCTTTTTGAATAGCAGCTCTAAAGCGTAACGCCATTGCAGAACCCGCAACTGCATTTGGTAATGCAGACGCTGTACAATCATCAAGTCCTTCTGGGATTTTCACCATTTTGTTTTTATCAACGATGGCGTATTCGGCAATCATTCCAGTTAGGCCTAATGCATACACTCTGGTTCCATCTTCAAGCAAACCAACTCCATCCCCGCCTACAACTTTAGCTTCAGCTTTTTCCAATGCTGAGTAATGTTTTCCACTCGCAATGTTTTTGTCTAAATTTTTAACTGCCGAAGCTTTAACTGTTATTAAGGCATGATTTTCGTTTTCGACAATTGGATCTGGAAAATCGATATATTGTGGTAATTCTCCATTTTTATAAATTACTGCTGCTTTCATATTTTTAAATTTTTAATGTTTTATTTAAATTTTATGAAGCAAAATTAGTGTCCAATAAATGGCTGTACGATAACATTTGTTACCAAATGAAGATTCGGCTTATTTGAGTAGTTTATTTTTTATCCTACTTAAGTGAACTGAACTAATTCCCAAATAAGAAGCTATGTAATGTTGAGGAATGCGTTTAATAATCTGCGGATTTTCTTTTAAGATATTTTGATAGCGCTGTTCGGGAGAATCTTTTATGAACGAAACAAAATGTTTTATATAATCAAAAGTGCGTTCGAAAATACTATCAATAAATTTTTCTCTTATTTCTGGAATTTCAATTAATTCATTTAGGATGGAATCAATATCCTTTTTATCAGCATACCATAAAACAGAAGGTTCGATGGTTTCAATTGTAATCGGACTTGGTATTCTTTTTCTAAAACTTTCAATAGATCCAACCATTCCTCCTTCAAAAAAAAACTGCAGCGTTAAATCTTTTCCATCTTTATTAAACCAGCACCTGATGCAGCCTTTTTCGATAAAAAACATTCGATCTGAAACTTTGCCCTCATTCAAAAGAACTGTTTTTGCAGGAACCTCAAGTTTATGAAAAGACTTTATGTAACTCTCCCATTTATGGCTATCTATTGGGAACTTATTTTTAAGATGATCAAACATGGGAGAGTTAAGTCTATTATTTTAAAATTTCTTCAATAGCATTTATTTCATCTGAAGAAAAGACAAGATTTTGCAAACATTCAATGTTATTATTCAACTGCCTTACTGAACTAGCACCAATTAAAACTGAAGTTATTCGTTTATCTTTTTGCAACCAAGCTAATGCCATTTGAGCTAAAGACTGGTTTCTATTTTTAGCAATTTCATTCAATTGAATTAACTTTTGAATGCGTTCCTCGGTAACCTCATCTTCTCTCAAATGCCCGTTTGGATTATGAGCACGAGAATTTTCGGGAATTCCATTCAAATATTTATCAGTTAAAAGTCCTTGTGCCAAAGGTGAAAATGCAATACAACCAACTCCTTTTTCTTCAAGAACATCTAATAAACCATCTTCTACCCAACGAACTAACATCGAATATTTCGCTTGATGAATCAAGCAAGGCGTTCCTAATTGTTTTAAAACATCAACCGCTATTCTAGTCTGTTCTGCCGAATAATTACTGATTCCAACATATAAAGCTTTACCACTTCTCACAGCGTGATCAAGTGCCATCATAGTCTCTTCAATTGGCGTTTCCGGATCAGGACGATGGGAATAAAAAATATCCACATAATCAATATTCATGCGTTTTAAACTTTGATCTAAACTCGATAATAAATATTTTCGGGATCCCCAATCGCCATAAGGACCATCCCACATTGTATAACCCGCTTTTGTAGAAATTACGATTTCATCACGTAGATTTCCCTGAAAATTGTGCCATAGAATTTTACCAAAATTCTCCTCTGCAGAGCCCGGAACTGGTCCGTAATTATTAGCCAAATCAAAATGGGTAATTCCTTTATCAAAAGCTTCCTTAGCAATGCTTTCTGCATTTTCAAAATTATCTACCGACCCAAAGTTATGCCATAATCCTAAAGAAATTTCAGGTAATAATAACCCGCTTTTTCCACATCTGTTATATTTCATTATTTTTTATTTACACATATTTCACTAATTAACACCAATAATAATCAGTGCAAATTAGTAAATTTTGTGTTAGTTTATTTATTTAAAATACAAAATATTGAAAACCACTCAAGCCAAAACAATCAAGAAAATTTGATGATTTAAAATTTGTTTATCTAGTAATTACCACTCATAGGAAACTTGCAATTCAAACTTAACAACGCCACTACCACTACCTATGCTTATTACTTTTGGAAGAATCATATTCTTTTCATTGAACATTTTAAAATCCCATCCACCCATAAACTCATAATTATCTGCCAAATCATAGTCAAACATAAACAGGTGAAGAGTTTCATTAATATCTGAAATTACAATTGGAGTATCCAAAGTAATCGATATATAATCTCCATCAATATTGGAAACATTAAATACTGGTTGTGAGACAAAAAGTGGAGGATCAACAGAATTTTCATTCAATACTATCACTACATCAGGTTTTGCATCTTCTGAAGTACCTGCTAAATCCCATTTAGACCCATCTTCTTTATTACTTGGGAAACCTGTAATTTTAATTTTACTAATAATAATTCTCGCTGGAGGAACTTTCGTTGAACAATCTGTTCCCGAAAATCCTGGAGGGCAATCACAGCCACAAACTTCATTTGAAACTCCTTTATTTTTACAAACAATTGGTACACAATCATCATCACTTTTTGAACAAGAATCAAACAGAACAACAACAAATAATAGTGCTAAGCACCTTTTAAAAAATGTATTCATACTTTCTTTTTTAGTTACCCTCATTCCAAAGAGTGTTCAGTTATACTTTCAAAAAAGTGGAATAAAACCAAATAACATTTGAGATCTATCAATATATTTGGTCACAATTTTGAATTTTAGAATCTCATTAAATTATACTCTCTCTTCAATTTTATTAAAACTATTTTTACAATTTTATTTTAGTCAAAAAATAAACCCAACAAGTTTTAAAACCTATTGGGTTTAGTATTTTTAATTTAATTCAAAACCACTTTCCAAACCTGTATCAGAATTTCCTCCAACCATGATTTTAAAAGTTCCAGGCTCTACTAAATAATTTCCATCATTGTCATAAAAACCAAGTTCCTTATCTGTCAATAAAAAAGAGACTGTTTTAGTTTCTCCTTTTTTTAAATTAATTAATTCAAAACCTTTCAACTCTTTTATCGGACGGATAATACTTGCATAATCATCATGAATATATAATTGTACAACTTCTTTTCCATCAAAATCCCCAACGTTCGTCACCTCAACACTTACTTGTACAGACTCACCTTTTGCGAAAGCAGCTTTATTTAATTTTAGGTTTTTATATTCAAATTTCGTGTAACTCAAACCAAAACCGAACGAAAACAAAGGCGTTTTATCAACATCTGAATAATGCGACCAAAATACATTTTTATCAGTATTAATGGGTCTTCCAGTGCTATATCTGTTGTAATAAATTGGAACCTGACCTAAATTTCGTGGAAATGACATTGGTAATTTTCCACTTGGATTATAATCACCATATAAAACCTGCGCTACAGCATTTCCTGTCTGAGTTCCTAACTGCCAAGCTTCAACAATGGCTGGGATATGTTCTGCAGCCCATGAAATAGCCAGTGGACGTCCATTATTTAAGACCAAAACAATATTTGGATTCACTTTATAAATTTCTTCCAGTAATTCCTGTTGCACACCAGGCAAATCAAGATCAGTTCTGCTGCGTCCTTCTCCACTCTGAAAACCGTGTTCTCCCAAAACCATCACTACTACATCCGCTGTTATGGCGACTTTTTTAGCCGCTTCAAATCCGCTTTTGTCAGAAGTATTTATAACAACTTCATTAACAAAAGAAGTGGCTCCAATAACCACATCAGCACCTTTTTCAAAAGTCAGTTTATTGTCTTTGTATTGCTGCATTCCTTCCAAAACCGAAACAGCCGTATTATCATCTGATGCAATTCTCCAGCTTCCTAACGGACTGTTTTTATCATTAGCCAAAGCACCTATCAGAGCGATTTTTTGTCCTGATTTTTTTAGCGGAAGCAAATTTTTATCATTCTTTAAAAGCACGATAGATTTTTTAGCCATATCCAAAACACCATCGTTATTAGCTTTACTTCCTACAACCTCTTTTTCACGTTCTTCGTCACAATATTTATATGGGTCATCGAATAAGTCTAATTCAAATTTCACACGCAAAATTCTTCGAACGGCATCATCAATTAAACTTTCTTCAACTTTTCCTTCCTTAACCAAATCTGCCAATTTAGCCACATATAAATACGATTCCATATCCATATCCGATCCTGCAACCACGCATTTCAATGTTGCGTCCTCTTCATCTTTTGCATAACCATGTGCAATTAATTCACGAATCGATGCATAATCAGAAACTACAAAACCGTCAAAGTTCCATTTTCCTTTCAGAATATCTCTTTGCAAAAACACATTTCCTGTTGCCGGAACTCCATTCAGTGTACTAAATGAGTTCATAAACGTACGAACACCCGCATCTACAGTCGCTTTAAATGGTGGCAAAACCGAATTATACAATTTAGAATTACTGATATCTACAGTATTATATTCTAATCCTGCTTCAACATAACCGTATGCAGCAAAGTGTTTTGCACACGCTGCAACTGTGTTAACTTTAGCTAAATCGGCAATGGTTTCTCCCTGAAAACCTTTGACTCTGGCAATCCCAATTTTACTTCCTAGATACGGATCCTCTCCTGCTCCTTCCATAACACGTCCCCAACGGGCATCATTGGCAACATCTACATTTGGACCAAAAGTCCAGTTAATTCCAGATGCCGAAGCTTCAGCTGCTGCAATAGCGGCCGATTTTTTAATCGCATCCATATCCCAGCTTGCCGATTCTGCCAACGGAATTGGACTCAACGTTTTATACCCATGAATCACATCAAAACCAATTATCAAAGGAATTCCCAATCGAGTTTCTTCAACGGCTATTTTCTGAACCGCACGAACTTCTTTTACCCCACGAACAGTCAGCATCGAACCCACTAATCCTTTTCTCAAATGCTCATATTTCAACTCGGCAGTTCCTCCTTTTGGAGCTGGACCAGTAACTTCCCAAAAACCATTGTATTGATTCATTTGTCCCACTTTCTCCTCCAATGTCATTTGCTTAAGCAACAAATCAACACGTTCTTCAATAGATTTAGTTTTGTCTAAATGGGCTAATTTTTGTGCATTCATAGTTCCAACAGTAATCAGGGCAAAAACCCAATAGTTATTATATTTTTTTATTTTTGATCTTACTTAAATTCGGTTTGTCTTTTAATTATTATAATTTTCATAATAATCCTTTAAAACATACCAAGCTTTCTTTTTCTCTCCCTTGTCAGACAGTACTCCCTTTCTATTCCATCCCTTTTGATAAAGTGGATGTAAACGAGAAAGAGATCGAAAATCACATAAAATCCAAGGACAAACCCCTGCCAAATTTGGAGTTGTCTTAAACATTTCTATCTGATCTTTATAAATTTTTTCCTGGTAGCCTTCTGTCCAATTTGAAGCTTCATCGGAAGGCTTATCATTATTCCCATAAAGAGCTTCTCCTCCAAATTCTGAAATAAACAATGGTTTTGTATTATTAACCAATTTCCATTTAGTATCTTTTGGATTACCTTGCCAAGGAGAGTACCAGCCTACGTATTCATTAACAGAAATAATATCATAATAATTATACAGCGGATCCCAAACATTAAAGACATTATCATTGTATCCTTGTGTACAAATCACCGTTGTTGTAAGACGGGTATCATCTACTATTTTACATTTTTTAGCTAAATCAATTAATTCTTGATCTCGATTTGGAGTAAATTGATAGGTTTCATTCGATAAACACCATATTACAACACCACACCTGTTTTTATCCCTTTTGATCATTTCCTGAAGCATTATATCCATTTTTTGAGATACTCCTTCTGTAGAAAATGCAATGTGCTGATAAATCGGTAATTCTTCCCAAACCATCAAACCCATCTTTTCGGCTAATTTTATGGTGTGCTCGCTGTGTGGATAATGTGCTAATCGAACTAAATTGCAACCCAATTCTTTTACCCAATTTAAAAGCAAAAGAGCATCAGCTTCCGAATAAGCTTTAGCGCCACGCAATGGCATTTCTTCATGAATATTAATTGCTTTTATAAATATGGGTTTACCATTCAAAACCACTTTCGTCCCTTGCACTTCAATATTCCTAAAGCCAATCTGATCTTTAATTGTATCATATTCACTTTCGATAATCACATCATATAATTTAGGATTTTCTGGACTCCAAAGTTTAAATTTAGAATTTAATTGAACTTCAGCATATCCTTTTTTATCAGTATTTGCAGTGAATTTTAATTTCAATTCGGGAATGCTTACCTTAATTTTTTGTGGTTGTTTTGCATCAGCAATTTTTACCCAACCCAATACCTGAGTATTTGAATTCTTTTTTAATTGAATAGAATAATCCTCGATATAGGAAGTTGAAGTTTCAATCAAATCGACATCACGAGTGATTCCTCCATAATTAAACCAGTCATAGCCTTCGCTAGGAATACCGTCTTTGAGTCTTTTATTATTAACTTTCACAACAAGTGAATTTTCACCTGCGACAAGATTTGTAATTTCAAATTGAAATGACGTAAAACCTCCTTCGTGTTTACCAATAAGTTTGCCATTTAAAAACACATCTGCTGTATAATTTACAGCTCCAAAATGAATAAATAACCTTTTATTTTTCTTTAAAGAATATTTAAATGCCTTTTTGTACCAAACGATTCCTTCGTAATAAGTAAGCTCAGGGAGTTGTGTATTAAAATCTGATGGCACATTCAATTCTGGTGTACCAACAAATGAATATTCAAAAAAATCTGTCTTCTTTTCTGGTTTTCTTTCTTCCCAAAATTTTCGCCATTCACCATTATCATAAGGATCAATTATGACGTTCCATTTTCCATTTAAACTGAAACAATTTCTATCAGAAACGTTTTGCATTGCTGTTTGCCCCCAAACCATATTACAACTGAAAAGAACTAATAAAAGCAGTTGAAAAAATATTAAACTATTATAATTTCGATTTTTCACCATTGTTATTTGAAAATAGAATTATTCGCTTATAAAAGAGGAAGCAGGCAAATTAGCTTTATTAAAAAGCGTTGATTGATCTGTATTTTTCCAAGCATAACGAACTTTCACAGGAACTTTCACTTGAGCCGACTGTACTATGACTGTATTATTTTTAATACTAGCCGTTGCTTTATAAAACACATTATCAGATCCAGCAATTTCAAATAAATCTGCTTTTTTATCTTTAAAATACAAGCCGTCCTCAAAATCAAAAGCAACTACAATTTTATTCTTATCAATTGTAATTCCTTTATATAATGGGCCGTTTACAATGGCAGTATTGGTTTTATAAGTATTCACCAAAGCCAAATTAGCCAAACGAATCCCTACCGATTTTTTATCCTTTGGATGAATATCATCAATTGGCGAAATATCGCTTGTCATCACCATTCCTACGTTCGGAACTTCTTGCAAAACTTTCCGTTGTGCATCTCGAATGATGGAACCGCTGAAATGATCTTCACCATATTTATACGGCGCAATCTGAACAAAATAAAATGGAAAATCATACTTCCATAATTTTCTCCAAGAAGTGATTAATGCCGAAAGTGTTTTATCATAAACCGTAGAACCCACATTGCTTTCACCTTGATACCATAATACTCCGGCAATTTTAAATCCTGTAATTGGTGAAATCATAGCATTAAAAGCTCTTGCAGGTTGATTCGGTCCATAGATTTCTTCTTTTCTAGTCTTAGCTGATTCTAGTAAAACTGAATCATTTTGAATTACTTCTTCTGGCATCCAAATCTCAGCTGGTGTTCCTCCCCAATTCGATGAAATCAAACCAATAGGTACATTTTTTAATTCTTCATTCAATCGCTTTCCAAAAAAGTACCCCACCGCACTAAAATATTTCATAGTCTCAGGTGTACAGTTTGTCCAAGTCCCTGAAAGATTATCCTGTGGGGTTATAGCTGTCAATTTAGGCACTAAAAACAATCGAATATTGGGATTCGTAGCATTTTTTACTGCTTCGTCGCCATTTTCAATTCCCCAACTGGCATTCATTTCCATATTCGATTGTCCAGAACAAATCCAGACTTCGCCTATCAAAATATTTTTTAATACAACTTCATTATAACCTTTAATAGAAATTGTATAAGGGCCACCCTCTTTTGGAGTTGAAATTAAAATCTCCCATTTTGCCTGATTACTAGTTTTAACTTTATACTCCTGATTATTCCAACTTGGTTTAACTACCACTTCTTCCTGTGAATTAGCCCAGCCCCAAATTTTCACTTCAGTATTGCGTTGCAAAACCATATTATCCGAAAACACATTTGGTAACGTAACATTAGCGAAAGCAGTATTTGAAAGAATCAGGAAAAGAACAACTGTAATAAAACTATTTTTCATTTAGTAATTTTTTAAAAACCGGAATCAATTGGTCTGCCATTACTTTATCATCTGCAATATCTGGGTGGTAACCACAACCTTTTGGAGACATTGGTTGGAATTCGAACAATGCAATTGGTTGATGCGCTTTATCATTTTCAAATGTCTGAATCACTTTCTTCAAACATTTTACCAAGGTTACGTTTTTATCACCCGAAACCATTGGACTTGTCAACAAAATAATTCTAGTATTAGGAGTGTGTTTGTAAACCACTTTAATAAAATCAATATAATTAGAAACGTATTTTTCTTCATTAAATGGTAATCTTGCTTTTTTGCCATCACCATCCGAAAGATCATTGGTTCCTAAACAAATACTCACCAAATCAGGCTGAAAAGCAAAATTATACGGTTTCGAGCTATCCTTATTCAAATATAAATTTTGGTAAACATCCGGTAAATTTGGTTCTTCAATGTGGTCGTCATTCCAGTTGCGGTACATTCCGTAGCCAGAAACCGAACTCAATACAAAATCAGCATTCAAGGCTCTAGAAAGTATTGGTCCGTAAGCCCAATAAGCATTGTGTTGGTCATACCAATCTCCACTGCCACATGGAATCGTAGAAAGATCATTTCCGTAACCACACGTAATAGAATCACCTATTAATTCAATTTTCTTTTTACTTTTTGGAGTTGCACTTTCAATAACTTTAGCTGTTGTACCTGCAAATAATACGCCTCCATTGGCTGCTTCTGTAGCTTTATAAATAGCAAGATGGTGCTTTTTATTTTTAGAAGAAACAGTAACTGGATATGATTTTAATTCCCCTTTTTCTATTTTGATACGGCCTACATATTGACCATCAAGTTCTAAAGAGACATAATTTTGGTGATCATAAGTGTCTACATTTTGCAAAGAAATTGCACAAGCATTCCCCTCAAAATCAAATGACACTGAAGATGCTGGGCCAATAAGCATCACTTTACTGTCTCCCAACGGTTCTACTCTACCAGCGAGAACAAATTGTTTATTTTGGGCATTGACAAAATAGGTTAGGAATAAAAATAAGAGGCTGTATTTTTTAAAATTCATGATTTAAGAAATAAAATAATTTATACACAAGAAACAAATTTATAAATTACGGCTATTCCTAAAAGATACTATAATGTCAAATGATAATAAAAAAATACCATTTTTAACCAATTGATGATTTTTACGAGATAAAATTACAATTACGCTAAGCAGAATCAATAAACCTATAAAACCAAAAAACCATCTGAAATCATCAGATGGTTTTAAAATTATAATTCTCATAGAAAGGTTACAAAGGAATATTCCCATGCTTCCTGTCAGGGGTGACACTCACTTTATTTTTAAGCATACTAAACGCTTTAATCAACTTGCGCCTTGTGTCTTGTGGAAGAATCACCTCATCAACAAAGCCACGTTGTGCTGCTGTGTATGGATTCGCAAACAAATCGGCATATTCAGCTTCTTTTTCAAGGAGTTTGGCTTCGTGATCTTCGGCATCGTGGATTTCTTTTTTAAAGATAATTTCTGAAGCACCCTTGGCTCCCATTACGGCAATCTCAGCAGTGGGCCAAGCAAAATTCATATCGGCACCAATGTGTTTAGAGTTCATTACATCATACGCACCACCATAAGCTTTTCTAGTAATTACAGTAACCCTTGGGACAGTTGCTTCGCTTAACGCGTAAAGTAATTTCGCTCCGTGAACAATGATTCCGTTCCACTCTTGGTCAGTTCCTGGCAAAAAGCCCGGCACGTCCACTAACACCAACAACGGAATATTAAATGCATCACAAAAACGAGTAAATCTCGCCGCTTTTATCGAACTGTTTACATCCAGACAACCCGCCAAAAACATCGGTTGATTGGCCACAATTCCAATACTTCGACCTCCCAATCGGGCGAATCCAACAAGAATGTTTTCGGCATAGTTTTTATGAATTTCAAAAAATGAATCTTCGTCTATAATTCCTCCAATCACAGAGTGCATGTCATACGGCTTGTTTGGATTATCTGGAATGATATCTGCCAATTGCATGCGAACCTCATCTTTAAATTCGAAAGGTAAATTGTGTGCTGTTTCTTTATTGTTTTGAGGTAAATAGCTCAATAATCGTTTCAAGTCTTCAAGGCAAACCACGTCATTCGTTGAAGTACAATGTGCCACCCCTGATTTGGTAGAATGCGTACTTGCACCTCCTAATTCCTCAGAAGTAACCGATTCATTGGTTACTGTTTTTACCACATTTGGACCTGTTACAAACATATAACTGGTATCTTCAACCATCATCGTAAAATCGGTCATGGCAGGAGAATAAACAGCTCCACCAGCGCAAGGTCCCATAATCGCTGAGATTTGTGGAATCACACCACTGGCTTGTACATTTCTAAAGAAAATATCAGCATATCCACCCAAAGAACGAACTCCTTCCTGAATACGTGCTCCCCCAGAATCGTTTAACCCAATCATAGGCGCTCCCATTTTGACAGCCATATCCATGATTTTGCATATTTTTTCAGCATGAGTTTCAGATAATGAACCTCCAAAAACAGTGAAATCCTGTGCAAAAATATAAACCAATCTTCCATTAATGGTTCCGTATCCTGTGATAACTCCATCACCATAATACATTTCTTTCTCCATACCAAAATCGGTAGTTCGGTGTGTCACCAACATTCCAATTTCCTCAAAAGAACCTTCATCCATCAAATAATCGATACGTTCTCTTGCCGTTAATTTTTTATTGCTGTGCTGTTTTTCAATACGTTTTTTACCACCACCCAAATGAGCGAGAGCAATTTTATCGTTTAGTGCTTTTATCTTGTCTTGCATACTATCCTTTTTTAACGGCTAATTTTTAATAACCATTTTACTTTTTGCTAAAACCAACTTAACATTTATTTACTTCAGCTAAAGCTGAAATATTTTAAACCATTAAGATATTAAGCAAATTAAGTTTTGTATCTCTAAATGAAACTTAATTCCTTAATGGTTCAATTATTTTTTTAATTTGGTAAGCGTACTATTTTTTGATCTTCAAAATACTGTTTCAATGCTACCAAAGCAGCAATTTCGGCTTCTTTACCAGCTTGTTCTTTTAAAATTTCCGGGCTGTAATATTTCTTTACGAAATGAGTATCAAATTTTCCCGAACGAAACGCTTCGTGTTCAAAAACAAATTTTCCAAAAGACAAAGTCGTACTCACTCCTTCTACCTGATAGTTTTCAATGGCTTTTATCATCAACTGAATCGCTTCTTCGCGTGTTTGTCCATACGTAATCAATTTAGCCAACATTGGATCATAATAAATCGGAATATCCATGCCTTGCTCAAAGCCATTATCAACACGAATTCCTTCGCCAACAGGAATTTTATATACATCCAAATGACCTACACTTGGTAAAAAATCATTCAGCGGGTCTTCGGCATATACACGTAATTCTAGTGCATGTCCTTTTATTTTTAAATCTTCTTGTGCAATCGTTAATGCTTCACCTCTAGCTACTCTAATTTGCAATTCGACCAAATCGGTACCTGTAATCAATTCTGTAACGGGGTGCTCTACTTGCAAACGGGTATTCATTTCGAGGAAGTAGAAATTATTATTTTCGTCTAATAAAAATTCAACGGTTCCTGCTCCTAAATAATCACACGATTTAGCCACCAGAACAGCCGCTTCACCCATTTTTTTACGCAATTCAGGAGTTAGGACAGCCGAAGGAGCTTCTTCAACCACTTTTTGATGACGGCGCTGAATACTGCATTCTCTTTCAAACAAATATAAGATGTTGCCATGACTATCAGCCATAACCTGAATTTCGATATGTCGTGGAGAAGCCACATATTTTTCAATAAAAACCGAACCATCTCCAAAGGCAGCAACTGCTTCACTTATAGCACGATTCATTTGAGATTCAAAATCGGCTTCACTTTCTACCACACGCATTCCTTTTCCACCACCGCCAGCCGAGGCTTTAATCAGGATAGGGAAACCAATTGACGTTGCTGCAAGCTTAGCTTTTTCGATATCCGTAATGGCTTCATCAATACCAGGAACCATCGGAATATTATAGGCTTTAACAGCATCTTTGGCAGCCAATTTGCTTCCCATAATTTTAATAGCATGCGATTTTGGGCCTATAAATATAATTCCGTTCTTTTCACATTCTACAGCAAAATCAGCATTCTCACTCAGGAATCCATATCCTGGATGAATAGCGTCAGCATTCAAGGCTTTAGCGGCTTCAATAATTTTGTTTCCAAGTAAATACGATTGGTTTGAAGGTCCTTCTCCAATCCATACAGCCTCATCGGCAAATTTCACATGTGGTGCATTTCTATCTGTAGTCGAATAAACCGCTACAGTTTTAATGCCCATTTTCTTTGCTGTTTTCATCACCCTAATGGCAATTTCACCTCTATTAGCAACTAGTATTTTTTGCATAATTTTACTCGAATTCAATTAATAATTGCCCTTTCTCTACTGCATCACCAGTACTCACAGCAATAGTTTTGATTACTCCATCTCGTGGTGACAAAAAACTATTCTCCATTTTCATGGCTCCTAGAATGATTAAGTTGTCATTTTCTTTTACGGATTGCCCTACTTCAACACCAATTTCCAAAATCAGTCCAGGCATAGGTGCCTTAATTGCATTTACCTGTTTGATCAGTCCCACTTCAAACCCCATTTCTTTGATCAAAATATCCAAAGGGTTTGAAATTGCCACTTCATAAATAGTATTATTTACCTTAACAGTATAAGATTTATGATTGAAATTCGATGAAATAATTTCAGCTTTATAAGGTGTGTTTTGATGCAATACATGGAACGCATTTGCTTCCGTTGGTATAGCATCCAGTTGAGAAATACTTTCCTTTTCCAAATCAAATTGGAAAATATCATTTACAGTTACTTTGTAATTAGCACTCATTCTTTACTCGTTTTAGGTCAGTAAAAATATAAAAAGAAAACGTTTTCGTGAATAAAAAATCAAATCCAAAACAAAATCATCTGAAAAGCCACAATTAGGGCGTGCCTCCAGTAGAAAAAGAGCCTACTTCACTTTACGCTCATGGGCTCTTTCTCTACTGGCGTCGGGCTATCCGCGTTACTTCGGGAACTTGCTTCTATCCCTCACGCGAGCCCACTACGTCTATTCATCTGTCAATAATTTAATTAGACTTTCGTCTCTTTGATACACATCATCATAAAAATTCATGTTTCCATTTCTATCTACCCAAGCGGTAAAATAACCGATATAAACAGGAACTTTCTTTTTCAATGTGTACCATTTTTCTTTTCCGGCATGCATTGCTTTGTCAATACGTTCAGGAGTCCAAGACGGATCGCCTTTTAATAATTCGACAGCCAATTCTTTTGGTTTTGCTACACGTACACAGCCGTGACTAAATGCTCTGTTTTCTCTTTCAAACAAACTTTTGGCAGGTGTATCGTGTAAATAAATGTTATTGGAATTGGGAAATAAAAATTTCACCAAACCCAAAGAGTTATTCTTTCCAGGCAACTGACGTACCTGCCCATTATTCCATTCTAATTGTTTTTTAGCCAAATAATTTTTATCCTTTGCCATTCCTGGTTTTATCTCCTGATTGATAATACTTTGAGGAATAACCCAATATGGACTAAAAACAATAAACTGCATCATTCCGCTAAAAATCACGGTCTTTGTCATTGCTTTTCCCACCACAACTGGCGAAATGAAACTGATTTCGCCATCGCGAATCACATATAATTTAAACTCTGGTATATTAACTTCAATGAATTCTTTGTCTTTTTCCAATTTAGGATCGATCCAACGACAACGTTCCATATTGACAATAATTGTCTTGATTCTATCCGAAACTGGAACATTCATTTCTTTAATATGTTCTGGTAAAATTATATTTTTTGGTGTTTTACCATGATGCAATTCATAGTTTTTAACTGCTGAAATTAAAACCGTATCGCATACTGCACTTTTGGTATTTTCTTTAATCTCACCAGTTACAAAAAGCCTTTCTCTTATTTGAGCTATTCCAACTGCTGAATCTCCTAATTTGAAATTTTTAAAATCGTCACTAACTTCAATCGCTTTCCAGCCTCCGTTTTTTTCAATTTCCCTGTATTGTTTAAGTACTTCACGCAGTTTATAATATTGACTAAACATTTTATTCTTCTTACTGTCATTAATTGCCGAGTTATGAAAAATAGAATCTGAAAATACCTGATAATTTAGTTTTTTTCTAGGCAAAAGCCATTCTAATGAAGTCGTAGTTTTTTCATCTACTCCATGATATACTTTTGAAGCATAATAAAAGTACAAATTGGTAATCATCAAATCGGTATCAATTTGCGAGAGTTTATTATTCGAAATACGGTCAAAGATTTGATTAACTATCGAATCATATGGAAAATTAGCTTTTAAACCTTCATCTGCCAAACCTCTATATTTATTGAATAAAGTATTTCCGAACTCGACCAAACCTTTATTATCTAACCACAATTGTTTAGAACCTTGCTTTTTGTACAATTTAAGAACTTCTGCTTGATAAGAAACCAATTTAGGGTAGGCTTGATAAAAATTAGAAACTGTGTTACTATCAATTGAAATAGTAAGTTCAGCAATTTCTTTTTTGACCAGTTTTTTTAGAATGATTGTATCTTTACCTGACTTATTACAAGAAAAAGTTATTATGACAATCAATACAATTAATAGTTTGGGAAATGTTTTCATCTTCGAATTATTTTCAATAAAAATAGTAAAGTTTTAATTGAAAATGCAAGTCAAAAAAACGAGCTGTCTCTCTTTAGCCCCGATAGAAGTGAAAATCCTTTTTGTTTTTGCTGCCAAAAACAAAAAGATTGTAACGGATAGCGGGAACTATATTTCTATAAATGCCAAATGCTCTTGCTCCTAAAAATTATTTCCAATAAAAAAACTCCAAATCAAAAGTAATTTGGAGTTTTTAATATAACCTGATTTATTAAATTATATAACTGTTCCTTTAAAAGACAATACCTTTGGAGTTACTTCTGCATTTGTAGTAACGGTAACTGTTTTTGTGAAAGCTCCTTTTGCTGCAGCATTATAAGTAGCGGTAACTTTTGCTGTTTGTCCAGGTTGTATTGGCGTTTTTGTATAATCAGTTGCAGTACATCCACAAGAAGCTTTGACATTGGTAATAATCACAGCGGTTTTTCCAGTATTTTTGAATTCAAAATCGATAGATTTAGGTTTGTTTTGGGGAATTTCTCCTAAATCAATTTGCTCACTTTTCCATATGATTAAAGAAGTTTCTTTTTCAATTTTAGTAGTAACTGTTTTTGTTGGAAGGACATTAAATGACATAAATGCTAAAGTTAAAGCCAGCATCGAAATTTTAATTGTTTTCATAATAGTAATGATTAAAGGTTTAAATAAATAATATTGGTTTGCTAAATTCTATTAATCAAATGTAATCTGAAAAATAACGGGCTCTTGTTAAGCAATTTCAATTGTTTGTTAACGAGTTGTTAATGACTATTATTGACCATATATTTGATTACTTTTGAATTTGAAGAATATAGATTTGAAAATAAATAAACTCAATAGTATCATCGTTCTCGGACTTATTGCCATCATTGGTATTCTGGTAGCACAATTACTTTGGACAAAACAAGCCTTTACACTCGAAGAAAAAAAATTAAGTCAAAAAACACACATTGCATTACTGGAAGTAGCAAAAAAATTATATGAAGGAAGCAACCATGACTTGCCATTGGAAAATCCGGTACAAAAAATCTCCAATGATTATTACGTTGTAAATGTCGATAATGATTTTGAACCTGAAATTTTAGAATACTATTTAAAATCTGAATTCAAAAAAGTTAATATTATGACTGATTTTGAATATGCAATGTACAATTGCCAAAGTGATGAAATGGTTTATGGCAACTATATTTCATTATCCGATAAATCAAAAAAAAAGCAATCCGTTTATTTTCCTAAGCATAAAAACCTGATTTATTATTTTGCTATTCGGTTTCCAAATGACACGAGCTATTTATTTAGTTCTTTGAAGTTTTGGTTAGTACTTTCATTGGTATTAATAGTTATTTTATTGATTTATGTCTATTCTATATTTACACTTTTGCAACAAAAAAAATACTCCGAATTGCAACGTGATTTCATCAATAATATGACACATGAATTCAAAACGCCTCTCTCATCCATACTCATAGCATCTAATTACCTGATAAAACAAGACAAAATTAAATCGGATGAGAAACTACATAACTATACCAATATTATCATCAACCAAAGTGGTAAGCTCGATCATCATATCGAGAAAATACTAAATGTGGCAAAATCTGATAATTCTCCCTTGGTTTTAAATAAAGAAAATATTTTAATTACTCCGATTATTGAAGATGTTATCGAGAATATACGCTTAAAATATCCAATAGTTGATATCAAAATTGAAACACAAAATAAAGATTATACTATTGAAGCCGATTCGTTTCATTTTACCAATTTGGTTTACAATCTCATTGATAATTCAGTGAAATATTGCGAGCACAATCCCGAAATTTCTATTCGTTTATCAAAGGATAACCGTTATTTTAAACTCGAATTTATTGACAACGGCATTGGCATTTCCAATAAAAACATTTCGTTTATATTTGATAAATTCTACAGAATTCCAAGTTCAAAAAGCAATGAAATAAATGGTTTTGGGCTGGGATTATATTATGTAAAAAAAATATGTGACTTACATAATTGGAAAATAAATGCCAAAAACAATCTTAAAAATGGCATTACAATAACACTTTTAATCCCTCAGAAATAATGCAGCCAATCAAAATTATTTATGCAGAAGATGATGAAACACTTGCTTATTTAACCAAAGATAATTTGGAACAAAATAAATATGAGGTCACTCATTGTGGTGATGGAAAATCGTGTTTTGAAACCTTCAAAAAAGAGCGTTTTGACATTTGCATTCTTGACATTATGCTCCCAAAAATGGACGGATTTGAATTAGCTACCGAAATCCGAAAAATCAATAGTGAGATTCCTATTATTTTTCTTTCTGCCAAAACATTAAAAGAAGACCGCATTAAAGGATTGCGATTGGGAGCTGATGATTATCTTGTGAAACCTTTTAGTATTGAAGAATTGCTTTTGAAAATTGAAATTTTCTTAAAACGCTCACAGAAAAACACTTCTTTTGAAAAATTGATTTATACTGTTGGGAAATACCATTTTGACAGTAAAAATTATCTGGTTTTTAATGAATCAGAAAAAATAAATCTAACACAACGTGAAGCCGAATTACTAAAATTGTTTCTAGATAATAAAAATGCAGTGATGAAAAGAGAGCAAATCTTAACTTCACTTTGGGGTGATGACGACTATTTTATGGGACGAAGTCTGGATGTGTTTATTTCGAGATTACGAAAAATACTGGCCAATGAAAAAGGCATATCCATCGAAAATCTGCATGGTATTGGTTTTAAATTTGTTTGTGATTAATTACAACACTAATAATCCAAATTCCCGCAATGTATTCACAGGTTTGGAGTACCAAAACAATTCAAAATCTTCCAATTGGATTTCAAAATCAGTTTTTACTTCCTGAAAAGAATGAATTTTAGATTTAGAAACCGATAGTTTTTCAAGTATTTGAACCAACCACTCCCCTTCTGCTTTATTGGTTTGAATCGTAAAACTTTCTTTTTTATCATGAAAAGTCAAAGTCATCATTTCCCAGGAATTTCCTTTTTTAGATTTGGTAAAATGTTCAAAGGATGGTTTTCCTCCTAACCAAACCATTTTGGCAGTAGGTTTAGTATTAAAATCGGTTTCTTCCTGAAGTGCATCAAAAATAAAATCAGAACCTATTTTTGTCTTTGGTATTTTGAAATCAAACCAATCCTGCAGCTCGTAATCAAAACAAATTCCGTGCATGAAATTGAACAGCGATTTCTTCAATCCGAAACTAAATTTATCGTGATCAATTCCTGTTTTATCGACATAATTAATATCGTTATTAGCAAAAGTTCCAATAACTTCGGTTTCTTTGGTAACGCCAAATTTCTCTGGATACAATCCAACAGGACTGTGTGCAGTCATCGCAAATTGATGCCAAAATCCTGATTGTAACACGCCTGCTTCAAAGAGTTGACGCACCATTTCTAAACTATCAACCGTTTCCTGAATGGTCTGCGTTGGATATCCGTACATCAAATACGCATGAACCATTACACCTGCTTCGGTAAAGTTGCGAGTCACTTTGGCTACTTGCTCTACAGTTACACCTTTGTCAATCAATTGTAATAATCTGTCCGAAGCTACTTCAAGTCCGCCTGAAACAGCAATACAGCCAGAAGCTTTTAATAGCAAACATAAATCGGCAGAAAAGCTTTTTTCGAATCGAATGTTCGTCCACCAGGTTACTGATAATTTTCGTCGAAGAATTTCGAGTGCCAAAGCACGCATCAATGCTGGCGGAGCAGCTTCATCTACAAAATGAAAACCATTTTCGCCCGTTTGAGCGATCATTTCCTCCATTCGGTCGCACAACAAATTGGCTGCAACGGGTTCGTAAACCTTTATATAATCTAATGAAATATCGCAGAATGTACATTTTCCCCAATAACAACCATGCGCCATCGTTAGTTTATTCCAACGTCCATCACTCCACATTCTATGCATTGGATTCACAATTTCGATAACCGAAATGTATTTATCCAAAAGTAAATCCGAATAATCTGGTGTTCCTACTTGAGATTGTTTGTAATCATGTTTTAGTGAATTATTTTTATAAACGACTTTTCCATTTTCTAAAAGGAAAGTTCTTTTATAGGCATTGTAATCAGGATTTTCGATACTTGAAATCAATTCTTCAATTGGCGTTTCTCCATCATCCAAAGTAATATAATCGAAAAATTCAAAAACACGCGCATCCGAAAGTGACCTTAACTCAGTATTTGGAAAACCACCTCCCATCGAAATTTTGATGTTTGGATAATGTTTTTTTACCCATTGAGCTGAACGAAAAGCAGAATATAAATTCCCTGGAAACGGAACTGAAATCAAGAATAAAGTCGGCTGAACGGTTTCTATTCTTTCTTTTAAAATCAAAAGTAAAATTTTATCAATATAAGTTGGTTCTTGTTGCAAAGCTTCGTACAATTCATCAAAAGAATTAGCACTACGGCCTAACCTTTCAGCATAACGGCTAAAGCCAAAATTGGCATCGACACATTCTACAATATAATCCGAGATATCTTCGAGATACAAAGTCGCCAAATGCTTGGCTTTGTCCTGCGTTCCCATCGTTCCGAAAGCCCAATCCAATTCTTCTAATTGTGCAAAACGAGAAGCTTCCGGCAAATAATCTTCCTGACAAATTTGTAGCGCTAATGTTGGATTTTTTCCCTGTAAAAAAGCAATAACCGAATCTATTGTTTTGATGTATTCGTCTTGTAAAGCTACTATTCGTTTGCAGTTGTCTGTTGTTGGTCGTTGGTCGTTGGATTCGAATAAATCGATTAATCCTTGCTTTGAAAACAATTTCAAAATCACCTCAATTCCTAAATCTGCCTGAACGGATTCTATGTTTATCGTATTCAAAAAACCCTTGATATAAGCGGTTGCTGGATACGGTGTATTCAGTTGGGTAAACGGTGGCGTTATTAGGAAAAGTTTGGTTTTCAAAATTGAGATTGTTTTGTGCAAAAATACAGGATATTTATAATCTTTTCAGGAAAAGATTATAGAAGCTTTTTATCTTTTGCTATTGGAAATTTCAGAACCATTTTGTAAACTTTTAACTATATTTGCGAGGCCTTAAATCATACTTATGAAGCGAATTTTACTTTTATTATTCTTATTGTTTTTTATTCCAGCATTTTCTCAATACAAAAACCAGTCTATTGGTTTTAAAGAAAATAAAGGACAAATTATTGATCAAAAAGGCAACCCCAATAAGGCCGTAAAATATCTATTAAACTCAGGTGGATTAAATGTTCAGCTAAGAAAAAATGGTTTTTCATATGATATTTATGAAGTAAAAAAAGTACCTATCTTACATTTAGAAACCGCAAAACCACTTCCTTACCAAATTCCCGAAAAAGATAAAACAAAGCAACCTGACTTTACTTTAGAATATACTTATCATAGAATTGATATTGACTTTGTCAATTCAAATTCTAAGGTTGAATTGTTCACAGATCAGCAATCAAAAGATTTTGACAATTATTATAATGTCCCTAACAAACCCGAAGGAATTGTTGATGTTCATCAATTCAAACAAGTAACATATAAAAATATCTATCCTAATATTGATGTAGTTTTCACTGTTCCAAAAGACACTTTAAAAACGGTGGAATACAATTTTGTGGTTCATCCAAAAGGTAAAATATCAGATATTCAATTAAAATTTAAAGGAGCAGAAACTAATTTGGTTGATAACAAAATCCAAATGAATGTTCGTTTTGGAAAAATGGAAGAAACACTTCCTGCAAGCTGGACTGAAGATAAAACTAGCAAAAAAAAATAGCAGTTGGATATAGAAAAATCAAGAACGATGTTTATGGTTTTGAAACTTCAAGTCAGTTTTCTGACAAGACCTTGATTATTGATCCAGTGCCTGTGCGACTTTGGGGTACTTTTTATGGGGATGATGGTGGTGTGCAATTTACAGATATCGATTCTGACAAAAATGGTAACATTTATTTTTCAGGAAATATAACTCAAGCATCAAGTATTTACGCAAGTTCAGGGGCACACCAAACTACTTCTTTAAACTCTTCTTATTTTATAGGTGATGCTATTATTGCAAAATTTGATATGAATGGAAACAGAGTATGGGGTACTTATTATGGCGGAATAGAGAGTGATAAAATTAATGGCTTAGTAGTCGACAAACAAGGCGATATTGTTGTCGTAGGCTCAACTTTTAGCTTTACTAATATTTCAACAGCTAATTCTTTCAAACCAATAAAAAGCCCTATATCTCCAAAATCAACAGGAGATAATATAGACGCTTTTATTGTAAAATTTAATTCATCCGGTATTAGACTTTGGGGAACTTATTTTGGGGATTTTGAAGATGATTCAGCTTCTGATGTAGATATTGACATTAACAACAATATCTATGTTGTAGGGAAAACAAATAGTACTAATAATATTTCAGCAAATAATAACTTTCAAACAAATTTAAATAGAGAAGTAGGAACAATCCCTGACCGCCCAGATGCTTTTTTAATCAAATTTAATTCTAACGGGAATTTAATTTGGGGTACATATGCCGGAGGTGAAGATGATGATTATTTTACAACTATAAAAGTCGCTAAAAATTATTTAGTTATCGGAGGTAATTCAAGGAGCTTTAACCATATTTCAACTCCAGGAGTTTTTCAAGAAAATAAGTACACTACTGATTTCGCTAATGACGGAACTATTTACAAATTTACATTAAATGGTCAAAGACTTTGGAGTACATATTATTCAGGAGAAAGAGCATCAGATATCAAATCGATTGACGTTGATGATGAGGATAATGTGTACATAGGAGGCTTTACTTACAGCCATTATAATATTGCTACACCTGGTAGTTTCGATGATTTTAATCCCGAATGGAACTATACTGGCTTTTTTGCAAAATTAAATGCTAATGGACAGCGAATATGGGGATCTTATCTAGGGTATTCCACAGATATTAATTCTTTAAAATTTAAAAATAATTCAATTTACATTAGTGGTCAAGGTAGCAATGACCCATCAATTATTACCCCTTGTGCATATAGGAAAAATAATTCAGAAGGATATTTAGGTAAATTCACAAAAAACTGTGAATTAGTCTTTGGTACATTAACCGGAGGAAATTCATATCCGTTCTATCAGACAAATAAAATTTGTTTTGACAATAATAATGACATTATAATAGGTGGAGATACTGAACAAAATAATGGAATTGCTGATGCAAGCTCTTATCAGCCAAATATTAATGGTTTTTCAAATTTTTATTTGATAAAATTTCATGAACCAGAGTCTATTGTTATTCCTGAACTGAAAAGTAACTCCCCTATCTGCATTGGAAATTCTTTAGATTTTAAATCCTCAGGAGGAACGACTTATAACTGGACTGGTCCAAACGGTTTTACATCAACCGATCCAAACCCAATTATAACAAATGTATCCGCATTAAACAGTGGTGAATACAGTTGTACAATTTCAGGAACAAATGCCTGTCCCGAAACTAAAAAAATTAATATTGTTGTTGGTGATTTTGTTGCGCCAGTCCCAGATTTAAAAACGCTACCAACAATAACAGGCGATTGTCAAACAATATTAAGCACAATTCCAACAGCAACTGATACTTGTACAGGAGCAATCACAGGTACAACCACAAGTCCACTCTCCTATACATTACCTGGTACTTATACTATTACATGGAATTACAATGATGGAAACGGAAATAGTTCAACACAAAATCAAACAGTAATTATTAACAGTCAACCTCAGCCAACAGCAAATTCTCCACAAACATTTTGTATTGATGAGAATGCAAGTATTTCAAATATTGCAATTATTGGTCAAAACCTAATATGGTATGATACTCAAACGGCAGGGAATATTTTATCAAGTACTTCAATTCTTGAAAACAAAACATATTATGTAACCCAAACCAATACTAATTGCGAAAGTAACAGACGTGCTATTGCTATAAAAATACAAGATACTCAAGCTCCAATTGGCGATTTAAATCAAAGTTTCTGTAAACAACAAAATGCTACAATAAATACAATTAAAATTTTTGGTGAAAATATAAAGTGGTACAATGACATTTTAACTGGAACAAATTTATCCGTATCAACTCCTCTTGAAAACGGAATTACTTATTATGCCTCGCAAACTATTCATGATTGCGAAAGTACCAGAACTCCAATAACAATTCAAATTCTGGAAGCCACAACTGCTAAATGTATTAATTATGTAGATGAACTTCCTTTTCCTAAATTCTTTACACCAAATAATGATGGTTACAATGACACATGGACAATTGATTTTGCTTATTTGAAACCAAACTCAGGAATTAGAATTTTTGACCGTTATGGAAAACTCATCAAAGAATTAGCTACTAATACTTCATGGGATGGAAACTTTTTAAATCAACCCTTACCCTCAACAGATTATTGGTTTATAGTTACCCGCATAAATGGAGCCGAATTTAAAAGTCATTTTAGCTTAAAACGATAAAAATAAAAAAGGCCTTCTGAAAAATTTCAGAAGACCTTTTTGTTATACACTACTCGTGTTTTAAAACTTATGTTCCTTCTTACTAATCACTAATAAAGCGAACAAAGAAATACAAGCCGCAAACGTCAAGTAAAACCCAACATAAGTCAAACTATAAGTTGATGCCAACCAAATAGCAATCATTGGGGCAAACGCTGCACCAAGAATTCCAGCCATATTAAAAGTTAGTGAAGCTCCTGAATATCGAACAGTAGTAGGAAATAATTCAGATAAAAAAGTTCCTAAAGGTCCGTAAGTGAATCCCATCAAAGCCATTCCTGTACACAAAAAGAAAGTAACCATTACTGTGCTTCCTGAATTCATAAAATACGAAAAGAAAAAGCCAAAAACCGCAATAGCAGTCGTAGCCATAATCAACATTTTGCGACGTCCAATTTTATCAGCAATTAACGCAGAAATTGGAATAAACAATGCGAAAAACAACACCGCAAACAACTGAATCAATAAAAAATCTCTTTTTTCGAAACCCAAATCCGAAGTTGCCCAACTCAAGGTAAAAACGGTCATTAGATAAAAAACCAAGAAAGTTGTCACAGCTGCCAATGTTCCAAAAATTAATTGATTTTTATAAGACTTCACCAATGTAAAAAAAGGAATTTTAACCTCTTCATGTTCTTTTTTTGAATTTTCAAAAGAAGGTGTTTCGGTAATTTTAGTTCGGATATAAAAACCAACCACAACCAAAAGTGAACTGGCAATAAAAGGAATTCTCCAGCCATAATCCATAAAATCCTGGCTACTCATTGAATCAGTCAACAATAAAAAAGTTCCTCCTGAAAGCAGTAAACCAATTGGCGCACCCAATTGCGGAAACATACCATACCAAGCGCGTTTGTTGGGTGGTGCATTTTCAATAGCTAATAAAACAGCTCCTCCCCACTCGCCACCTAATCCAACACCTTGTCCAAAACGACACAACATTAATAGTAAAGGAGCGGCAACACCTATACTGGCATAACTCGGTAAAAAACCAATAGTCACAGTCGATATTCCCATTGTTAATAGAGCTGCTACTAAAGTAAATTTACGCCCTATTTTATCTCCATAATGCCCAAAAAATGCAGAACCCAAAGGACGTGATAAAAAAGCTATCGAAAAGGTTGCCAACGATTCTAACGTTGCCATCGTAGTATCTGAACTTGGAAAAAATAATTGTGGAAAAACCAACACCGCAGCATTGGCATAAATATAAAAGTCAAAAAATTCGATTGTGGTACCAATAAGGCTACCAAAAAGAACATGTTTTAAAGAGTTCTTTTTATTTTGGTCTTGTTCCATGCGGGTTTAATATAGTTTTTTAAAGAAAATAGGATGTAAAAATGAATTTTATTTTTGAATGTGGCAAATATTTGGTTTTATTATTTTTAAACCTTTTTTATTTAGACAATCAAAAAAATATAGCTCCATTTTATCAAAAAAATAAATCGACACATAAAAAGAACAAAAACTTGGTATTTTGTTAAAAAAAACGTAAAATTACAAAAAATTAACGGTCCCTTAATAATCAAATAGCCTCAAATTAACCTTGAAGACTCAATTTAAACATACATATACTTTAGATGATTTCACATTATGGAATAATTTGAAAGCGGGTGATGAAAAAGCTTTTTCGATACTTTTTGAAAAATATTATTCGGATTTAGTTCGCTATGGTAATTCTCTATGTTCATATGACGACAAAGTACAGGATTGTGTTCAGGATGTTTTTACAGATATTTGGGTGTATCGAGAATCACTTTCCGCTAGTGTTATTGTTAAGGCTTATTTATTATCCAGTGTTCGTAAAAGAATTGGAAGATTGTACAAACGTGATCCTTTTTTCAAAAAAGGAATCAATATAGAAACTACTGAATTTCTATTTGATTTCTCCATTGAGCAACAATTAATTGATGATGAAATTACCGCCGAAAAAGTATTACAACTTAATATGCTAATTAACAACTTGCCATCTAGACAAAAAGAAGCTTTGTACCTGCGTTATCATCAACAGTTAACGGTAGAACAAATTGCCGAAATAATGATGGTTAATTATCAGTCGGCAAGTAATATTTTATTTAGAGGAATACAGAACTTACGTAAAGATTGGAAAGAAAATATCTCAATAATTTTAATATTATCCTCTTCATTTATCTAGGTATTAAAATATTTATTCATGATTATTAAAAAAAAATCATAATTAGGTGAGTATATAATAAAAGAAGTGTCCTTATTGTTTTTGTAACCCTTATTGTAAAGATGCAAAAGCGAAATAATTATACTCAAACAAAAGACTTTTTAGGCGATGATTCCTTTCGTCAATGGATTCTGCAAAATAAAAATGCTTCCAACTGGGAGAATTGGACACTCGAAAATCCTGAAAGAACAAAATTAGTACAAGAAGCTCGTTTATGGATTCTTGCTATGAAAGTTGAAGAAACCCAAATGTTAACGGCAACAGTAGAATCAGCTTTAGAAAATACTTGGAAAAAAATTGCCCTTAAAGAAACCACACTTAAAAGTGTTCAAAATCCAAAATCTAAAATTTGGAATAACCATTGGTTTCGATCAGCAGCAGCTGTTTTGGTAATAGCTCTGACATTTTCTTGGAGCTATAACAACTATTTTAATTCAGCAGAAGACAATCGTGTTTATCAGGAACTTCTTACGGAAAATAAAGAAGGATTAGTTGAACAAACGAACAACTCCAAAAAACCTCAAATCATAACTTTATCTGACGGAAGTTCTGTTTTGTTGCAACCAAAAAGTAAACTGAGCTATCCTAACATTTTTACTGGAAATGAACGAAAAGTATATTTATCTGGCGAAGCTTTTTTTGAAATAAGTAAAAATAAAAGAAAACCATTTTTTGTTTTCGCCAACGAAATTGTAACCAAAGTTGTTGGAACGAGTTTTAGAATTTGTGCTTTTGAAAATCAACCCAATGTAGAAGTAATCGTTCGTACTGGAAAAGTAAAAGTTCACTCTAAAGATCAGGGAACCAAGACTTCTTCTGACGAAGTTATTTTATTACCCAATGAAGCTGTACGGTTTGTAAGAGAAACAGCAAAATTTAATAAAATAACAGATATCACCAAAGATGCTATTCTGAAACAAGCTGCAAAAAACATTGAACAATTGAGTTTTGATTTTACTGATATTCCAGTAAGTCAAATATTCAAAACAATCGAACAAGCTTATGAAGTAGAAATTGATTTTCCAAAAGAAAAATTAAAAAATTGCCATTTAACTACTTCTTTAATCGATCAACCTTTGCCAGAAAAATTAAAAATTATATGTAAAAGCATTGGAAATAATACTAGTTACGAAATGAATGGAAACCAGATCATTATAACCTCTCAAGGATGTAATTAAAAGCCGAGCCTATGTAAATATTAAAGATAAAAAAGCGCCGAATATGCTGTAACACATTCGACGCTAAATAAATATCAAAAAAAGCTTTCTGTAAAAAGCATTTTTGGTAAGTTTTTCAGAACACCCCTTAAAAAAGTATTAATCAAAACACAACCAAAATTATGAAAAAACCTGTTGTTAAACAACGATTACTCTATCGAATCATGAAAATAACACTCTTTCAGATGGTATTGGCTTTTGTCTTTTCGACTGTTATGATGGCAAACAGTGCCAAAGGACAGAAAAAACTAGATACAAAAGTCACGATATCTATTACCAACTTGAGTTTATCCAATGCATTATCTAAACTTGAAAAATCAGCTAATGTAAAGTTTTCGTATAATTCAAGAATCACTCAACTTAACCAAAAAGTAAATATTACTGCTAACGATGAATTGCTTTCTACTATTTTAAATGAAATACTTTTACCGTTAAGCATAAACTATTCTGAAGTAAGCAATCAAATTGTTTTAGAAAATATAACTGCTAAAGAATCTACAAATCTTGGTCTTTTAGGAACATTAAATTCTAATTTAATTGCTGCAACTATAGTAAAAGGGAAAGTAATCGATTCTAATGGCAATCCACTTCCAGGAGCATCAGTATTAGTAAAAGGAAGTAAAGTGGCAACATTAACCGATTTTGACGGAGGCTTTTCATTAGAGGTACCGACTGGTAGTACAAAACTTGTAATTAGCTATATTGGTATGCAAACCAAAGAAATTACGGTTTCTGGCGATTATGTTACAGTAGTATTATCTGAATTAGGACAAAATCTTAATGAAGTTATCATTACTACTGGATATGAAAAAACCTCAAAAAGAACTTTTACTGGTGCAGCAAGTAAAATTACTGACAAAGAATTAAAAGTTGATGGTGTAGTTGATGTAAGCCGAATGATTGAAGGTAAGGCTGCCGGTGTAACGGTTCAAAACGTAACCGGTACTTTCGGTACTGCTCCAAAAATTACAGTTCGTGGATCGTCTTCTATATTTGGAGATACAAAACCGTTATGGGTTATTGATGGTGTTGTACAAGAAGATATCATCAATCTTTCATTTGCTGATTTAGCTTCAGGAAACTCAGAAACTTTATTAAGTTCTTCAATTGCAGGCTTAAATGCTAACGATATTCAAAGTATTGAAATTCTAAAAGATGCCTCAGCAACTTCAATTTACGGTTCAAGATCTCTAAATGGTGTTGTTGTTGTTACTACCAAACAAGGACGTAGAGACTCCCCTTTAAAAATAACATATTCCTTAGAACAATCTCTTAGAACTGTACCAAATTACAACCAATATGATATCTTGAATTCTCAAGAATCAATGAGTATATTTAAAGAAATGGAAGCTAAAGGATATTTAGATTTACCAACAACAGTAAATGGAAGATATGGTGGAGCATATAACATTTTAGGAAGAGCAATCAATACCTATGTTCCAGAAACTAATAGTTATTTAGTAAATAATGATCCTGTTAGTCGCAATAATTTCTTAAAAAAATATGAGCTTGCCAATACAGATTGGTTTAATGTTTTATTTAGACCCTCAATTACACAAAACCACTCTTTGAGTTTTTCTGGAGGGGGAAAAAACAATACCTTTTATGCTTCATTAGGTTATTACAGTGACCCAGGATGGACTATTGCTGATCAAGTAAAACAATTATCATCTAATATTAAAGGGACATTTTTTGTAAATGACAAACTGAACATAACACTTTCTACATTAGCTTCTGTGCGTAATCAAGATGCACCTGGTAGTTATGAAAGTGAAAAAGATGAAGTTTTTGGAAAAGTTACCAGAGATTTTGATATCAATCCTTTTAATTATGTTTTAAATACTAGTAGAACTTTAAGACCATATGATGAGAATGGAAATTTAGAATATTATAGAAACAATTGGGCTTCTATGAATATCATAAATGAACTGAAAAACAATTATATGGAAATTGAAGTGAAAGACATTCGCTTTCAACTAGATTTAGATTATAAAATAAATTCACATTTAACATACGATCTAACGGGATCTGCTCGTTACGCAAATACAAGCCGAGAACATAAAATATTAGAAAACTCAAATGTTGTAGGTGCATACAAGGCAGGAACTCCTGAAGGGGAAGATGGCGTGAATACATTGGTTAGAGACCAAAATGTCTTTTTATATCAAGACCCTAATGACTTGACCGCTCCTAAAGTTTCGGTTTTACCGAATGGTGGTTTCTTGAGAAAATTTACAAACGACATGACTTCTTATAATCTTAGAAATAGTATTACCTACAGAAATACTTTTAAAGAAAAACATGAATTAGAAGGTTTCTTCGGAACAGAATTGCGTTCTGTTGATAGAAACAGTGACAATTTCACAGCAGCTGGACTTCAGTACGATAGAGGTCTTACCGCTTTTACTGATCCAAGAATAATCGAAAAAGTAATTAACGGAGGAGATTCTTATTATGGATTTAATGTAGAAAAAGAAAGAACAGTAGGATTCTTCGGAAAACTTGGATATACTTATGACCGTCGCTATACAGCTTCTGTAACAGGTCGTTATGATGGATCAAATAGACAAGGTGATAGTGGTTCTTCAAGATGGTTACCAACTTATACTTTTAGTGGGAAATGGAATCTTTCTGAAGAAAATTTCATGAAAAATGCAACAGCTGTAAACAATTTAAGCTTAAGAGGTTCTTATGGTCTTACTGCAACAGCTGGACCTGCAACAAACTCTTTGGCAATTTACAAAAGTTATGTTACTGATCGTTTCAATCTTGATGATAGAGAATCAGGAATTCAAATTGATCAATTACAAAACGGAAGCTTGACTTGGGAGAAACAATTTGAGACCAATTTAGGAGTTGATTTAGCCATGTTTAATAACAGAATACAATTCACAACAGATGTGTATAGCCGAAAAGCATTTGATTTAGTTGACTATGTTATCACTTCTGGAATTGGTGGACAAAGAATAAAACAAGGTAACAATGCAAATATGGAGACCAAAGGTCTAGAAGTTGGATTTACAACAAAAAATATAAATTCAGCAAATTTCAAATGGTCAACAACATTGAATTTTTCAGTTTACAATCAAGAGATTACAAAATTAGAAAACAAACCTACTGCTTTCGATTTAATTGATGGTAATGGTGGTAATACTGTTGGACATCCAAGAAATTCTATCTATTCCTACCAATTTACAGGTCTAAACAATCAAGGTTTACCAACTTTTATTATGGCTGATGGAGAAAAGGATAATATAACTGGAGCTGACTTTCAAGACAATAAAAATGTTACTGATTATTTAAAATACGAAGGATCGATTGAGCCAAATAAATCTATAGGTCTTGCTAATACTTTTACTTATAAAAATTGGTCATTATATGTCTTTTTTGTTGGATCTGGAGGAAACAAAGTACGTTTAAATCCTGTTTATGACAGTACTTATGATGATTTAACCGTTTTCACTAAAGAATTCACTAACCGTTGGATCAACCCTGGTGATGAAAACTATACAAATGTTCCTGTTATCGCTGATAAACGATTGAATTCAAATTACGGAGGATCAAGAACACTAGCAAGAGCTTATAACACTTATAACTATTCAGATGTTCGAGTTGCAGATGGTGATTTTGTTAGATTAAAAAACATATCATTGAGTTGGGAATTTCCAAAAGATTTCAAGAAAAAATTAGGAGTAACTGCCTTTACTTTAAGAGGTTCTTCAGTTAATCCTTGGTTAATTTATTCTGATAAAAAATTAAATGGTCAAGATCCTGAATTCCGTAATACTGGAGGTGTTGCCATGCCAGTTACCACTCAATATACTTTTGCTATAAACCTTTCATTTTAATATTATAAAATCATGAAAAATTTAAAAATAACACTATTACTTCTAATGCTTATAGGTGTTAGTAGTTGTGATGATTTCCTTTCTGAAAAACCCGACAATAGAACCGAAATAAATACTCCCGATAAAATTTCTGAAGTTTTAGTTTATGCTTATCCACAAATGAGCTATTTTGATATCGCTGAAACAATGTCTGACAACGTATTTGATAGTGGTTTAGCAGAAACATTACAAAAAAATGAACAGAACTATAATTGGGAAATTCAAACAGAAACAAACAATATAGACACTCAGGCTTATTATTGGGATGCTTGTTATAAAGCAATTGCTCATGCAAATACAGCCCTACAAGCAATTGAAGATTTAGGAAGTCCAAGCAGTCTAAATCCACAAAAAGGGGAAGCTTTACTAGCAAGAGCCTATTCGCATTTTATGTTAGTAACTTTTTGGTCTCAACGTTATAACCCGGCTACAGCTAGTTCAACTATTGGTATCCCTTACGTTACAAAACCAGAAACCGAACTAGTTCCTCAATACAAAAGAAACACAGTTCAAGAAGTATTTGACTTTATTCAAAAAGACATTGAAGAAGGCTTACCTTATATAACTAATAATTATAAAGAACCTAAGTTCCATTTTAATAAAGATGCAGCTAAAGCATTTGCTAGTAGATTTTATTTAATAAAAGGAGATTGGAACAGGGTAATTGCATTATCAAATGACTTAGGATCAAAACCTACTGGAAAACTAAGGAATTTTCTATCCTATACTTTAATGAGTCCAGATGACCAACGTGTAAGTTATGCAAGCAGTGATGCTCAAACTAACTTATTAATTGTATCAGCAAATTCAATTGTTGGAAGATCAGCTTCTGAAAGCAGATTTTATCTTTCGGGCGAAAGATATAATGACATTCTCGGCTCTAATACAAATCTTTTTGACAAATACTGGTTGTACAATTTTTATTCATCTAATAGTAGTATAACTGTGTTCATGCCAAAATTTTATGAGTATTTCAAATATACCAATGTAACAGCTCAAATTGGAGAACCTTATGTTGCTGAAGTTTTACTAAGCAATGATGAGTTTTTCTTGAATCGTATAGAAGCTCACGTTATGTCTGGGCAAATAAGTTTGGCCAATGATGAATTAGAATACTTTTTAGGAACTAGAACCGAAGATTACGATGCAACTACAGATAAATTAACCGAAGCTTCAGTTGTTGCTAAATATCCTGTAATTGCAGATGAATACACACCCTTTTACACTATGACTCCAGTACAAACATCTTACATTAAAGCAATTGCCGAAACAAGACGTAGAGATTTTATACACGAAGGGATGAGATGGTTCGATGTAAAGCGTTTTAATATTGTGGTTAATCACGAAATTAACAACCAAGCAACGAATATTTTAGTCAAAGATGATAATCGTAGAGCCTTACAAATACCGCAGCATGCTTCGAGTAATGGTGTCGAATTAAATCCAAGATAATTTTAAAAGTAAAATATCATGAAAATAGTAAAATATATAAAAATAGCAGTTTTGTTTTTGACATCCGTAGTACTTGTTTCGTGTTCTAAGGAAGACCAAGTAGGCGAAAGTCAACTTAATTATAATCAACCTACAAAAACAGAATTAGATAACTGGATAGGTATCAATTATCTTAACCCTTATAATATTAATGTTCAATATAAATGGAACCAAAATACGGTAGATAATAGTCGTTATTTATTTCCACCATTAGTAGAAAAAGTACAGCCGGCACTCGAAATAGTTCAAAAAATATGGCTTGATAGTTATAAAACAATTGGAGGTGCAGATTTTGTAAAAAAAATTGCTCCTAGAGAAATTGTTTTAGTTGGAGGAGTAAATTTAAATAGTGTAGGCACTCGAACTCTAGGATTAGCCGAAGGAGGTCAGCGAGTAACACTTTTTGAAACTGATTATATCGATAGAACAGACCGAGCTAACATTAAAGAGTTTATACACACCATTCAACATGAGTATATTCATATTTTAAATCAAAACAAACCTTTTGACGAAAAATCTTGGGCAGCAATTACTCCTGTTGGATATACTGCCGATTGGTACAATTATCCAATTCCTGTCTCAAACGAAATAGGTTTTATTACTAGTTATGCAAGATCAAATATAAATGAAGATTTTGCAGAAACAGCTTCTGTTATACTAATTAACTCAAAAGTAGAATATGCTGCTTTTTTAGCAGGTATTAAAAGTCCAACTGCCCTTGCAGCTCTAAAAGCAAAAGAGGCATTAGTAGTAAAATATTTCAAAGATGCTTTTGAGATGGATTTTTATGCTTTACGCGATGAAGCTGAAAAAAATACGAATGCTGTAATAAATTAATTAAACACCAGTAATTATGAAAGCACAAAATTTATATAAATATCTAGTTATAGGTCTCATAACCTTACTACTCGCAGCTTGTTCAAATACAGATGCTGAACAAAAATTCGATCAAACACCAACTGAACGATTAAATGCACAAAAGGACGAATTAAACAACTTACTACTTTCTTCAGGATATGGCTGGAAATTAGTTTATTTTACAGATAATACAATATTAGGAGGTTATACTCATTTAATCAAGTTTGCAAAAGATGGAACTGTCGAAATGGCTTCTGATTTTGATGACGACACTGCAATTTATAAAAGTGAATATGAAATTCAACTAGGAAGTACCCTTAGCTTAGTATTTACAACTGCAAACAGGATTCATCTTTTATCTGAATCAGATAATTACCCAATTGAAGAACTTAAAAGTAAAGGATACTTAGGTGATTTTCAGTTTTTATATTACGGACAAGAGAATGGTGAAATTATTTTTAGAACCAATAGAGTAAATACAACCACTAAAACTAATCCAGAGTTACGTTTCGTAAAAGCAACAGCTGAAGATTGGACAGACTTGCACAAAAATATCGACATGATTGATAATGTCATTGGAGCTCCAACTAGACCACTTTTTAGATCACTTGAAACTAATGATGGTAAAACAATTCATCAATTTGATTTTTCTTTTTCAGAAATTACTCGTTTTGCCGAGGCAAACTCTTTAGAAGCTGGTTACTCTGTAGCTTACAACATGGGAATTGGTTATTCTCCAACAGGTATTGTCGTTAGTCCAGTAGTAGAAGTCGGAGGCCAAAAATTATCAATTTTCACCTATAATGATACTGATGGAAGTTTTACAGCAACGGGTACAAATGGTGTAAGTGCAACTATTAAGTATTCTACTACACCTCCTATTTTAACGGATGATTATAAACAATTATTAGAAGGTCAACCACAATCGGTTTATGGCTATATCGCAGCTTACTTGTATTCAGCTCCATCAACTTCGCAGTATTGCAAAGATTTATTAGACAAAGCAAATGCAACTTTACCAGCAAATCAACAAATTAGTAGGATTCAATTTCATTTTAATACACCATATGGAACCTATATTGAATACCGATTTACTGGAGGAAAAGCATCATTATATCATACTGTAACTACTTCTGAAGATGCAGATAAAAAAACCATGATTCTTACCAACGTTTATTGGGATGATGGAAGTGCTATAATTGATACACCTCCATTTTTAAAAGAAATTGATGACGAACTTACTAATCCAAACGGACTGTATGTTAAAAAAGAGACTTTTAAAGTACGCTATCCTAATACTATATGGACATTTTCAAGTACTTCAAGTAATTTCAGGTTAACGACATATGACCTGAATTAATTTTTTGAATTTTAGTTTAAAAGGTTGCCCCTCAAAAGGCAGCCTTTTTTATTATTTCACTTGTAACAAAATCCAATTTGAGATTTCCTCCAAAGCCGTTGGAGAAAAAGTTTGTTCAATTGTTGCATATTCATCAAGAGAACCTGTTTCACATTCTTGAAACAAATGATTTAAAGTAGGCATCTTTTTAGTTGTTCCCTTTTTATTACCTCCTTTAGCAAGAGCCTTACTTATAGCTTCTAGATTAACATCGGCTGGGACTTGTAAATCTTTCTCTCCGTTAAGCGCCAATACAGGGCATTTTATTTTCTCTAAAGCTACTGCTGGGTCCAACTTTAAAAAATAAACCATCCAAGGACTTGTAATTTGTGAAGACAGTGTTTTAATCTGATTATCGACCATTTTATCGCCTAATTTCGTTATTAGATAACCATTCACTTTACTTTTTAGCATAGGATCGGTAGCAGGCGAAGCAACTATTATATCATATGCTCCTTTAAAAATATCTTGCCCTTTTTTAATTTCATTTTCTGAAACTCCCATCTGACGTTCTAACTTTTCTTTTTGCAAAAGCATCAATTGATCTCCACGAATTCCAGTTCCTGCCAACAATACAATGAAATTTATGTCTTTAGAATTAGCTGCAACAATAGGCGCTATAATTCCGCCCTCACTGTGACCAATTAATCCAATTTTACTTTTATCAATTTCTTTTCTAGTTTGCAAATACGCTACTCCAGCTCGAACATCATTTGCAAAATCTGAAGTAGTTGCCGTTTTAAAATCACCCGTTGATTTACCAACCCCTCGATCATCAAATCGCAATACCGCTATCCCTTTTTTAGTCAAATAATCTGCTAAAACAAGAAAGGGTTTATGTCCAAAAATTTCTTCATCTCTATTTTGTGGTCCACTGCCCGTTATCAAAATTACAACCGGAAATTTACCTTCTTTTTGTGGTAAACTTAAAGTCCCCGCTAAAACATTCTTATCAATTTTGTTTTCAAACGTTACCTCTTCTGTATAATACGAATATGGTTTTTGTGGCTCTTGAGGTCTTTTTACAACTTCGCTTTCTGCAAATCCTCTGGACAAATTCATTACAAAAGATTGCCCGCTTTGCGAAAAATCACCAACAATTTCATTCTTAGAATTCAATGTTCCCACATAAACAATTCCTGCACTTGGTATACCTAGTTTCAAAATACCATTCTCAAAACTTGTTTCAGTCACAGGAATTCCTTTAGCTCCTTGATCAGGACTATCCATGGTCGAACTGTAGCCTTTATCACTCTTACTAATATTAAAAACAAGTTTTAATTGTCCGCCTGGAACTTTCAACACACCATTCCATTTTCCTGTAATTTCTTGTCCGAACATACTCAAAGAAGCAAAAATTGCAACTAAAAAAAATACCGTTGTTTTCATCTTATTGAATTTAATAAAAAAACCAAATTGAAACTAAATCATTAAAAAACTCTTATCCTCTTTTCTCTATTTCTTTAAATTTAATATAGGAATACACCATTGGTACAAGTGCCAAAACTGTAACAAACAACATAAAAACAGGGAATAAAAATTCAATATCCAACAACAATGCTCCTAAGACAATTAGCAAACCACCCACAAGCCAAAGTTTCCCTGCAAAAACATGAGTTAACTTCCAGACCTCATTGTTCTCTAATGTCCAAGGTGTGCGAATTCCTAAAAAATAATTGGGCTGAATCACTTTGAAATAATTTCCCATAGCTATGAACAAAATTCCAACAGCAACAAAAATAAAATTAGGGCTTGAAAAAGATAAACTCTTAGAACAATAAATAACAAACAATGCCAACACAGAACCAAACAAAACAACAACAAACTTAATTTGGTCAAACTTACCTCCCATTAGAGCAATTCTCTTTTTAGGATCAATTTTCGGAATAAGAGAAAAAAGAACATAAATAAAAACTGGTAACATAAAAGGTACGCTGATCAAAAAAGACTTATCTCCCCAATGATCAATATCACCCTTAGCACTCCAATGTGTTGGAACTTTTTCTGGCAAAGAGTTCCAAATAAAAGCCAAATAAATAAACGGCATTAATACTATTCCGACAATAGGCAATTCTTTTTTAAAAGTTGAATTCATCGTGTTTTTATTTTTTTAAAGTTAAAATCCATTGCAAAACATCTTCCATAATAGTAGTATTGATGGAATAGAAAATAAATTGTCCCGATTTTTCGGCAGTAATCAAATCAGCTCGTTTCAAAATATCCAAATGATGGGAAATACTCGGCTTAGACATATTGAACTGATCCGCTATTTCACCAGCAGAAAGGCTTTTTACTTTCAACAGTTCCAATATCTCCCTTCGTGTGGCATCATTCAATGCTTTAAATATATCATTCATTATTTAAAGTATTTATATATTTAGACAAATGTCTAAATACTTTTTTAATCCACCAAATCATTTTTACATTATTATTTGGTATTTTAGCATCAAATAAAAAAAATATGCCAACCGACTGTATCAGCTATCAAAACTCTGGGTATTTCACTCCTTTGATGAATGATTATTTAGAACAAAAAACAGATTTAAAACCTCTATATAATAACTTTCCAACGCTAGAAAACTTTGAAAAACAAATTATTGAAAAAAAACAAAACTTCAATAATGAAAATCGAATTACACTGGTTTCTACATTAAAAGAACAATATTCGTCAATTGAAGTTTCTAATTCAACCCAACAAAATATTGATCTTTTAGCACACGAAAATACTTTTACAATAACCACAGGACATCAACTCAACTTATTTAGTGGCCCTTTGTATTTTTTATATAAAATCATTTCGACTATTAATTTGGCTAAAGAATTAAAAGTTACTTATCCAAGTTATAATTTTGTTCCCATTTATTGGATGGCAACCGAAGACCACGATTTTGAAGAAATTAATTATTTTAATTTCAGAGGCAAAAAATTTCATTGGAACGCAGAAAGTACAGGTCCTGTTGGTCGTTTATCTACCGAAGGTCTAGATGATTTTTTAGAAATTTACAAATTAGAAATAGGTTCCAGTACGAACGCCAATACCATCAAAAAACTCTTTGAAGATTCGTATGTCAAACACAATAATCTAGCCGATGCAACTAGATATCTTGCGAACGAACTTTTTAGAATATATGGATTAGTCATTCTTGATGCCGATAACCAAGATTTAAAACGCAATTTTATTCCATATATAAAAGAAGAATTACTTCAACAAACTTCCTTCAAAGCGGTAACTAAAACAATTGAAAATTTAAAGAACTATACCATTCAGGTAAATCCTCGTGAAATCAATTTATTTTATATTGAGGATAATTTACGTGAAAGAATCATTTTCGAAAACGGAATTTACAAAGTCAACCATACCCAAATTCAATTCACAGAAAACGAAATTCTAGCATTGTTAGAAAACAGTCCGGAGAAATTCAGTCCTAATGTTATCATGCGTCCGTTGTATCAGGAAGTGATTCTCCCAAATTTGTGTTACATTGGCGGAGGCGGAGAAATTGGGTATTGGCTGGAATTAAAATCTTTTTTTGACACTGTAAAAGTTACATTCCCTATGCTATTATTGAGGAATTCTGTGCTTTTAACAACCGAAAAAGAAAGCAAAAAAGCGGATAAATTAAACCTAACTTGGTCTGATTTATTTTCAAAACAAACAGCTTTAATCAATCGCATTACCCAAAAACTATCCGATTATCCAATTAATTTTGCAGAACAAAAAGAAGTCTTAAGAAAACAATTTGATACGTTATTACAACTAGCTAACCATACTGATAAATCTTTTTTAGGAGCAGTAAAAGCTCAAGAAACAAAACAAATAAAAGGATTGAACAATCTTGAAAAAAGATTACTCATTGCTCAAAAAAGGAAATTTCATGATGAATTACAACGCATTATTGACTTGCAAAACGAATTATTTCCTAATCAAAGTCTACAAGAACGCCAAGCCAATTTCTCTGAATTTTATCTAGAAAATGGAGAGCATTTGATACCAAAACTAATGAACCAACTCAAGCCTTTAGAAAACAATTTCAACATCGTTGTCTTGTACTAAAACTATAACCTATTATAAAAAACCACAAAACCAATGACCAAAGACCGTCTTATTTCGCTTGATATTTTCAGAGGATTAACAATTTTATTAATGACCATTGTCAATAATCCAGGAAGCTGGGCAACAGTTTACCCCCCGTTACTACACTCCGAATGGCATGGTTGTACACCTACCGATTTGGTTTTTCCTTTCTTTATTTTCATCATGGGAGTAGCGATTTCATTTGCAATGCCAACCAAAGCATATGACAATACCACATTCAACAAAATTTTCACTCGTTCATTACGCATGGTATGTCTAGGGATATTTTTTAACTTTTTTGGAAAAATACAACTCTTCGGATTGGAAGGCATTCCTTTAGTTTTTGGACGTTTAGTAATAACAGCTATAGTAGGATACGCGCTTATGGGAAATTTTAATGCAAAAATAAAAACCTATTTAGCCGTTTCTATATTTTTCATTTATTTAATATTATCCTATATCGGTATTGAAGAATATAAAATTGTACGATTACCCGGAGTATTACAGCGCATCGGAATTGTCTATTTCATTGCTTCACTTTTATATCTAAAAACAACACAACGTACACAATTACTAATAGCAATTGGATTATTATTGGGCTATTGGGCAGTAATGACCTTAGTCCCAGCTCTAGGTTTCGAAATTACTAATCTCGAAAAAGGAACTAACCTTGCCGCTTGGGTCGATAGTATTCTATTAAAAGGTCACATGTGGGAAACCACTAATACTTGGGATCCTGAAGGAATTCTGAGTACCATTCCATCCATTGCAACAGGAATAATTGGTTTATTGATTGGTCAATTGCTTAACAACTCAGTATTGAAAACTGAAAAAGCAAAAAAAATGTTCATTATTGGAATAATTCTTATTGTTTTGGGGCAAATTTGGAACCTTGTTTTCCCTATAAACAAAGCGCTTTGGACAAGTTCTTTTGTACTATATACAGCTGGGCTCGCAACCCTGACCCTATCCATTTTATACTATTGCATAGACATTGCCAATTATAAAAAAGGAACCAAATTATTCCTTATTTGGGGAGTGAATCCAATGATTGTTTTCTTCCTTTCTGAAATTATTCCACAAGCAATGGTGATGATTTCCTTTCCAAATCCAAAAACACCCACTGAAAACATCAATCTCTTGGATTATCTATATGTAGCAGGAGTGAAACCATTTTTCAATAACGAAATGAATGCATCACTAGTATTCGCCCTGCTTTATGTAGGATTATGGTCAATTATGCTAGCCTATTTCTACAAAAAGAAAATGTATTTTAAAGTTTAAGAAAAAGAAAAAACAATAGAAATAACAGCTTTCCAGTATTAAATTGCTAATTTCATAAAATAATTAGATAAAAAAAGTATATTTTTGCACAAAATTTTAAAACACAGAAAAAATGGCAACTAATAGAACTTTTACGATGATTAAACCTGATGCAGTTCAAAACGGACACATCGGAAATATATTAGCAATGATTACAAACGGTGGATTCAAAATCGTTTCTTTGAAATTGACTCAATTAACTGTAGCTGATGCTCAAGCATTTTATGCTGTTCACGCTGCTAGACCTTTCTACGGAGAATTAGTAGAATTTATGTCAAGAGGTCCTATTGTTGCTGCTATCTTAGAAAAAGAAAACGCTGTTGAAGATTTCAGAACTTTAATTGGTGCTACAAACCCAGCTGAAGCTGCTGAAGGAACTATCCGTAAAGCATACGCAACTTCTATCGGAGAAAATGCAGTTCACGGTTCTGATAGCGACGAAAATGCTGCTATCGAAGGAGCTTTCCATTTCGCAGGAAGAGAGCAGTTCTAGTATACAGATTTGTGCAGATTACAGATATTATAAAAAATCCCGTTCTATAAAGAATGGGATTTTTTATATAAACCAATTTTATCTTTTTTTTAAAATTTGCAGTCTGTATGTATCTGCCAACTAAAAACTACCAACTGCCAACTATCTAAGTACCACATCTTTCACCACATCCCTACTCAATTCCTCATTAATCATTTTTATAATCTTAGACTTACCGTGACTTAATTCCTCACGCAACACCGCCGATGTTAGCTGAACATATAGCGTAGAACCTTTCAAAACCACATTATTGGTATAACTGTTCACACCATTACCCATCAAATTACGCCAGGCATCCTTCACGTCAATCTCATCCATGCCATATTGCAATTTATTGACTTCAATAATTTGCTTCAAGACATCCCCAATAGTACTTTGATTATTTAGTCTTTTTGCCATAGTCATCGAGCTTTATCGGCCCCGTTTTTTTATAATGATATTCTTTTTTCTCTGAATTTAAAACCACCAATTCTGTAGCAGTCAAAGCTAATACTTCCTCACTCCATTTCATATATGGTGTGCTGTAATCTAAAAAAGTTTGATCATCTGCAAACCGAATTTTTACATTTTCAAACGTATCATTCACCAAAAAAGTACCATCCAATTGTGGCATAACCTTTTTCCGAATCCCAATGTTATTTTTATCAATTTGAAAATAGTCGAACGATTCATTCACACCGTATTTCTTATCATTTCCATCCTCAAAAACGACTTTTTTAATTTCCCAATATCCATTGATTTTTGCAATATCAGCTGGTTCAATTTTCTGCTTGCAGCTTGTCATTAATAAGACTACTACTATCAAAATACCAAATACTTTTTTCATAAAACAATTATTACTTTTAAGGAACTTAATCCTGCTATTCGTTGTAATCTTTTCTATTTTTAAAGAAAAAACAAAAAAGGATTTCCACTTCTATCAGGGCTAGTGCACCCCTTTTTAAATACACCTTCTTAGTACACAAAGTTAAACTTTAATACTCCAAAGAAAATAAAAAAATACAATCTCATTAAACTATTTTCTATAATTTTGGTCATACCCTAAACTAACCATTATAACCATGTATAAACCAACACTATTGCTATTCGTTGCATTTTTTTGCATCAATTGCTCTTCAGATATTACAGAACCAACCCCAACACCTTCTGAAACATTATATTTCCCACCGCTTTCAAATAACAGTTGGGAAACCAAATCCATAGAAAGTATCGGTTGGAAAACATCGTCTGTGCAACCTCTTTTAGATTATCTAGAACTCAAACACTCCAAAAGTTTCATTATCCTTGTAAACGGTCGTATCGTAATGGAAAATTATTTCAATGGTCATGATGCGACCACGAATTGGTATTGGGCAAGCGCAGGCAAAACATTAACATCAACCCTAACAGGAATTGCACAACAGGATAATTTAATCAATATAAACGATAAAGTTTCAAAATATCTGGGAACAGGATGGACAAGCGCCCCTATTGCAAAAGAGAATCTAATTACTTGCAAACACTTATTAACGATGACTTCAGGTCTTGATGATACTACAGATAATGTTACTCCAGAAAAATTAATATACACTGCCGATGCAGGAACTCGCTGGGCTTACCACAATGTATATGTAAAGCTACAAGATGTTGTTGCAGAAGCCTCTGGACAAACTTGGGCAAACTACTTCAATGCAAAATTAAGAGACAAAATTGGCATGAATGGACTTTGGTTACCAATGGAAAACAACATTGTTTATTGGAGTACCACAAGAAGTATGGCTCGTTTTGGCTTACTTATATACAACAAAGGAAAATGGAACAATGATGTAATCCTGAATGAAAATTATTTCAACGATGCTACTACTACTTCACAAAACATCAACTTAGGATATGGTTATTTATGGTGGCTGAACGGCAAAACCAGTTATCATTTACCACAATCGCAACTCACCATTCAAGGAAGTATAATCCCAACAGCACCAAACGATATGTTTATGGCTTTGGGTAAAAATGACCAGAAAATCTACATTGTTCCAAGCAAAAAAATGGTCGTCATCCGAATGGGAGAAGCAGCAGACAATGTCAATCTTGCTTTATCTGATTTTGATAAAACTCTTTGGACAAAAATAAGTGCGTTGTATCAATAACATTATAGAAATCAAATGTTACTATCAATAAACAAAAAGAGTCCAATAAATTGGACTCTTTTGTTTTTTTATATCTGAATATTACTTTTGTCTTTGATTTATCCTTCTCATCAATCCTAAAAAGAAAAAAACCAAGCCAACAATCAATAATGCATAATAAACACTACTATTAATTTCTCTACTAACATTTGCCAAGACAAAAGCAGCAATACTTATAAAGTAAAAAAATATGGGTTTTGCATTTTTAAAGAAAGAAAAATCCATACTCTATTATTTAAAGAAACTATCTACGAATTCATATTTATTAAAAACCTGTAAATCTTCAATTCCCTCCCCTACACCAATGTATTTTACAGGAATCTGAAATTGATCTGAAATACCAATAACAACACCGCCTTTGGCAGTACCATCCAATTTAGTAACAGCAAGTGAAGTAACTTCTGTAGCCGCTGTAAATTGCTTGGCTTGTTCAAAAGCATTTTGACCTGTAGAACCATCCAAAACTAGCATTACATCGTGCGGTGCATCACCAACCACTTTTTGCATTACTCGTTTCACTTTAGAAAGTTCATTCATCAAGTTGATTTTATTATGCAAACGACCTGCTGTATCAATAATAACAATATCTGCATTTTGAGCAACTGCAGATTGCAAGGTATCAAAAGCTACTGATGCTGGATCACTCCCCATTTCTTGTCGAACAATAGGTACGCCAACTCTGTCTGCCCAAATTTGCAATTGGTCAATTGCTGCCGCACGAAAAGTATCTGCTGCACCCAAAACCACTTTATGACCAGCTTTCTTAAATTGATAGGCTAGTTTCCCGATTGTTGTTGTTTTACCAACTCCATTTACTCCAACAACCATCAAAACATATGGCTTGGTATTTATTGGAATCACAAATTCAGTAGCCTCACCAGTATTAGTTTCAGATAATAAACCTGCAATTTCATCTCTCAAAATCTGATTGAGTTCATCAGTCCCAAGATATTTATCTGCTTCTACACGTTTTTCAATTCGAGTAATAATTTTCAGAGTTGTATTAACCCCGACATCCGAAGAAACAAGAATTTCTTCTAAATTATCCAGAACATCATCATCTACTTTTGACTTTCCAGCAACTGCTTTAGTTAATTTGGAAAAGAAAGTATCTTTTGTTTTCTCTAGACCTTTATCTAATGATTGTTTAGCTTGTTCACTAAGTCCAGAGTCTTTTTTCTCTGAAGAAAATATTTTTTTAAAAAAGCTCATCTAAAATAGAGTTTTACGATTTGGAATTTACATTTGTCAACTTAAAGAAGGAAAATCAATTAAAAACAATGTGATTTGTATTTAATAGCAGCCTCAAAAAAGGCTTTTTCTTTTGAGATGTAAATATAGAAAATAAAAAAGCTACTTCCGAAAGAAAGTAGCTTATCTATAAAATGTAATATGATTATTTCTTTTTCAAGAATTCATCAACTTCTTCAGGAGCCATAATAGATTCAACGAATGTATATGCGCCAGTTATTGGAGATTTCACCATTTTGATGGCTTTTGATAATCTCTTAGAAGATGTTTGTAACGATGCTACGGTTTTCTTTGCCATGATTCAATGTTTTATAAAACTTTTACTTAAAGTAAAAATTTCTAATTACTTAATTTCTTTATGAACAGTTACTCTTTTCAAGATTGGATTAAATTTTTTAATCTCTAATCTGTCTGGAGTATTTTTTTTGTTCTTAGTAGTTATATATCTTGAAGTACCTGCAACACCAGTAGTTTTGTGCTCAGTACATTCTAAAATTACCTGGATTCTATTTCCTTTCTTTGCCATCTTGCTATTTTTTTATTTTGGAAAAGATTATTTAATAAATCCTTCTGACTGCGCTTTTTTCAAAACTGCAGCGATTCCATTTTTATTAATTGTTTTTATCGTAGATGCTGCTACTCTAAGAGTAATCCATCTATCTTCTTCTGGAAGATAAAAACGCTTTTTAACTAAGTTTACAGAAAATTTTCTCTTAGTTTTGTTCATAGCGTGAGAAACGTTATTTCCTACCATCGCTCTTTTACCTGTAAGGTCACAAACTCTTGACATTATACTTATCTTTTATCGTTATTCAAAATCAGGGTGCAAAGAAAAGAAAAATAAACCTATAAACCAAAAAAATTATAGCTCTTTTTTAGAAATTTCTTTCAACAACATATCAACACCTTTAAGTACAGCTCTATCTATCACTTTTTCACGTGGTTGACCAAAATTAAACATTTCTACTAGAACTTCATTTGGAGTAGCTAATGCAATAAAAACCGTTCCAACATCGGCATCAGACTCTCCTTTAGACGGTCCTGCATTACCCGTTACAGCAATCGCATAATCTGTTTTTAGTAATGTTTTCACATTCAAAGCCATAGCTGTAGCAACTTCAGCACTCACAACACTATATTCTTCTATTAAACTCTTTGAAACACTCAATACATTTTGCTTTACTTCCGTTGAATAAGCAACAACACTCCCTTTAAAATATTTAGAAGCTCCAGGAACCGAACTTAACAATTGAGCAATACCTCCTCCTGTACAACTTTCGGCAGTAGAAATGGTTCTCTTTTGCTGTGTTAAGATTTTACCCACAACCGTTTCAAGAGTTTCATCATCTTCAAAACCTACAATAATATCCCCTATTATTTCTGTCAAAGACACAACATTGTCCTCAATAGCTTTTTCTAATAATTCCTTATCAGTTCCTCTAGCCGAAAGTCGCAACCTTACTCTTCCAGGTGCAGGTAAATATGCTAGTTTTATAAATTCAGGCAAATTATCTTCCCAACCTTCAATTTGTTCCGCTACTGCACTTTCTCCTCGACCGTAAGTAAGTATCGTTTTATGAAGAATATATGGACGTTGATAATCTCGAACTACTTTAGGGATAATTTCATTTTCAATCAAATATTTCATTTCAAAAGGCACTCCAGGAAGTGACACAAAAACGGTATTTTCCTTTTTCATCCACAATCCTGGTGCCGTACCCACTTGATTATGAAGCACAGTACATTTTGAAGGAACTAGCGCCTGATCTTTATTAATTTGAGTAATAGCTCGTTTATAAAAGCCTTCTATCAATTCTGTCACATGAGCAAGAACCACAGTATCAACAATTAACTCATCTTCAAAATAATCACAGAATGTTTTCTTAGTAATATCATCCTTAGTTGGACCCAATCCTCCAGTAATAATAACAATATCAACTTTATTCTGAAGCTTTGAAAATGTATTTAAGATATGCTCTCGAGAATCACTTACTGACAGCATTTCATAAACCTCAACACCAATTCTATCTAATGATTTGGCTATAAAACCTGAATTCGTATCTACAATCTGACCAATTAGAATCTCATCACCAATCGTAACTATGGCTGCTTTCATATTTTAATACTGTATTTAAATAAAAAAATAAAAATCCAACTGCTGTTACTTATACAACTGTTAGATTTTTATATATGTGTGTTTTTTAAATAATTTTAAAGAAAACTAAAAACAATAGACTAAAGATCAAAATCTTTTCTTAGCTCTTTAATAGCATCCTTAACTTGCGATTTAACACTTTTATAAGTTTCTATTATTTCTTTCTTTTTACCTTCAGTTTTAGTCCAAGCTTCTATTTGCAAAATTTCCTCAAATGCAACATTCAAACCAAGTAAATCTAATGTTGGCTTCAATTTGTGTGCAAATGCGTAGGTATGCTTATAATCTTTCTTTTTAATTCCTTCTCCTATTTGCGACAAATCATCAGGAACCTCGGTAACAAATAAATTCAAAATTTCATTTACAAATTCTGGGTCATTATCTGAAAGTGCGTACACTTTTGCCAAGTTGTATTTTATAGCCATTATTTTACTTGTATTCTAAATAGTTTTTGTCCTTCTAAAAATCCTTCTAAAACATCATCTGATTTTACCGCAGCAACTCCTTCTGGTGTTCCTGTAAAAATAATATCTCCAATTTTTAATGTAAAAAACTGAGAAACATAAGAAACCAGTTCATCGATATTCCATAACATTTTGTTAGAATTCCCTTCTTGCACAGTAATATTATTGTTCTTCAATTCAAAAGTAACATTTTCTAACGAAACAAATTGACTTTTAGGCAAAAATTCTCCAATCACTGCCGAACCATCAAATGCTTTAGCTTTTTCCCAAGGCAGTCCTTTTTCTTTCAATTTAGCTTGTAAGTCTCTAGCAGTAAAATCAATTCCAATACTAATTTCATCATAATATTTATGAGCAAACTTAGGCTCTATGTATTTCCCTACTTTACTTATTTTAACAATAAGTTCAATTTCGTGATGAATATCCTCTGAAAATTCAGGAATTACAAAAGGATGTTGTTTTAATAAAATAGCAGAATCTGGTTTCAAAAAAACAACAGGCTCCAAAGGTCTTTCGTTTTTTAATTCTTCAATATGACTGGCATAATTTCTGCCTATACAAATTATTTTCATTTTTTTCTCAAAGTTACTGAGTTACCGAGTTACTAAGCTACTGAAAAATTAAGTCAAAAAAACTTAGAATCTCAGAAAATTAGAGTCTTAGAAACTTATTTTGTATTTAACTTTCTCAATTTAATTGCTGTTAAAACTTTCTTCGTATATAAAGGAAAGTCTGCATTTTGAATCCAACTATAATAACCTGGTTCAGTTTCAAGAATCTTACCCACTTTGACACCTTTGTGCTTCCCGAAAGTAAAAATCTCTTCATTATCTGCATCAAAAGCAATCATTCCTGCAAAGTCAGCTATTTTTTTTCTAGTCGTAAACTCAGACAACGATTTCATATCATTTTCCAACTCAGGATAACGATCCAATTGCGCCATAAGAATTTCATAGGTCGCCATTGTATCCGCTTCAGCAGAATGTGCATTTTCTAACCCTTTTCCACAGTAAAATTTCAAAGCAGCACTTAAGGTACGCTCTTCCATTTTATGAAAAATAGTTTGTACATCTACAGAAACTCTGTTCTTCATATCAAAATCAACTCCAGCACGCAATAACTCTTCAGCCAATAATGGTATATCAAAACGATCTGAATTAAATCCAGCCAAATCACTGTCCTTAATCATATTATATACTTGAGGAGCCAATTCATTAAAAGTAGGTTCTTTTGCTACTTTCTCATCACTTATTCCATGAATAGCAGTAGAGGAAGGCGGTATTGCAATCGTTGGATTTACCAACCACGTTTTACTTTCTTTATTGCCATTCGGGAAAACTTTAAAAACTGATATTTCTACGATTCTATCTTTTCCAATATCGATTCCTGTTGTTTCAAGATCGAAAAAACAAATTGGTTTATTGAGTTTGAGTTCCATTTTTTGTATTTAATTGCACAAATATAAAAATTTGGGCTTGATTTTATTTTAAAGTCAACATTAAAAATTCTAAATAACAAGAAACCCGACATTTTATAAATCAATGTCGGGTTTATTTTTATTTAATATCAATTTAATAATCTCTATTTACATCAAATGCTTCAAGATATTCAGCTACACGTTTTACGAAAGCACCTCCTAAAGCACCATCAACAACACGATGATCATAACTATGCGATAAGAACATTCTTTGACGAATTCCAATAAAATCTCCTTCAGGTGTTTCAATAACCGCTGGCACTTTACGAATAGCACCAAGAGCTAATATTCCAACTTGCGGCTGATTGATAATTGGCGTTCCAAAAACACTTCCAAACGTTCCAACATTTGTAACGGTATAAGTTCCTCCTTGAGTATCGTCTGGTTTTAGTTTACCTATTTTAGCGCGGTTCCCTAAATCATTTACTGCTTTAGCCATACCAACCAAGTTTAATTGATCTGCGTTTTTAATCACCGGAACAATTAAATTTCCATTAGGCAAAGCAGCAGCCATCCCTAAGTTAATATCTTTTTTCTTTATGATAAAATCTCCTTGTACTGATATATTCATACCTGGATAATCTTTCAACGCTTTTGCAACTGCTTCCATAAAAATTGGAGTGTAAGTTAATTTCTCACCTTCTCTTTTTTCAAAAGCATTTTTTACTTTATCTCTCCACTTTACAATATTAGTTACATCTACTTCGATAAACGATTGAACGTGTGCCGAAGTTTGAACCGAAGCCACCATATAACCAGAAATCAGCTTGCGCATTCTGTCCATTTCTATAATCTCATCTCCTCCATTTACAGAAACTGGAGAAACAGCTTGCACTGGACTACTCTTAACCAAATCCACTTTTACAGCTTCAACAGTTTTTACTGGTGTACTAACAACAGCTAATGGTTGGGTTCCTCTATTTTTTATATAATTTAAAATATCATCTTTAGTAATACGTCCGTCTTTTCCAGAACCAGCAATACTTTCTAACTCTGCTAAGGAAATTCCTTCTTCTTTTGCTATGTTTTTTACTAATGGAGAAAAGAATTTATCACTCTCTAAAAAACTAATCGGAGCAGCAACAGATTCTTTAACCGTTTCAATTGTCTTTTCAATTTCCTCAACAGCAGCAACTGAAATATCCTGAACTGGCGCCTCAATATTACCTCCTTCAGTTTCAATAATAGCAATAGTTTCACCTACTTGAACCAAATCATCTTTACCAAATAATTTTTCGATAAGAATACCAGAAACCTCAGATGGAACCTCTGAATCAACTTTATCAGTGGCAATTTCCAAAACAGCTTCATCCGCTTCTATTCTGTCGCCAACTTCTTTTAACCAATTTGTAATAGTTGCTTCCGCAACGCTTTCTCCCATTTTTGGAAGCTTTAATTCAAATCTTGCCATATTGTTAATCTAAAAGGTGATTCTGATTTTAATTTTGCGAAATTAATAAATATTTTAAATATAAATTATTTTAAATGTAATTTTATTTCACTTTTACAATTTCTCCTCTATCATTAGGGGAATCACTTCCAATACTAAAGTTGGTGCCTTTTGGTATTATTCTAAAGACAATCCCTTTATTTCTATATCTTTCGTGAATCTCTATACATTTTTTGAAGGATACAAATTCATTATCTAAAATAATCTGTAACCCGTTTCTTATTGAATTTGACTGCAAATTTACCTCTTTTTCTTCTCTCCAATCGAGAAAATCAACCTTTTTTTGGACAAGTGATGTTATTATTTTAACTAATGTTTCAGAGGCTGATACCAGTAAATAATTTTCAGGGATAATTTTGGTTTTAGGTCGTCCCTGAATTCTTTTTATCAGAGAAAAAAACACTATTCCAATTTTCATAAATACAGAAAAAAGAAAGGAAACCTGAAAATGTTTTTTATAAAAAAACTCCATAGCTTCCTGAAATCGTTTCATATAAACAGCATCTTTATTTGTGCTTTCTCCTTTATAATGTATGACGGTTGTTTCATGAAAATAATAATTTCGTTTCCCCATTTGCAATATCATATATGACAAATCAATATCATCTGAATACATAAAACAATCTTCATCAAAACCTCCTACAGCTTCATACAGTTCTTTTTTTAAAAACATAAAAGCTCCAACCAATATTTCGACTGTACCTGTTTCATTTTCACTAATATGTTGCGCGTAATATTTTTTAAAAAGATTTGATTTTGGGAATAACTTATACAGACCAATAATCTTAGTAAAGGCAACCCAAGGCGTTGGAATTCCCCTTTTGCTTTCGGGAAGAAAATTACCCGTCCCATCTATGAGTTTTACACCAATAATTCCTAAGTCTTTTTTGTTTTTAGCAAATGCTAACACTTTTTCAAAAGTATCTTCTGCTACAACTGTATCTGGATTTAAAATACAAATATAGTCTCCTTTGGCCTGAGCAACTCCAATATTATTCCCTTTTGAAAAACCAAAATTTTGATTATTTTGAATAAGTATAACATTCGGAAAACGTGCTTTTATCATCTCACAACTTTCATCTGTAGAATTATTATCTACCACAATGATTTCAGAATCTATGCTTTCTAAAGCGTTTTCCACGCTTAGCACACAGAGTTCTAAAAAACATCGAACATTGTAATTTAAAATAATAACCGATAATTGCATGCTTCAAAGGTATATTTTTAAGTGGTAAAGTCACAAAATTCAACGTGAGAAAGTCGGGCAGAAAAAACACTCCAAATGAAGGGATTAAAAATTTTCTGAAAGTGCCACTCTAAAAGTCCAATCATCTTTGCTTATACCGTAATCTAATGCTAGATTACTATTATTCTTTCTATTAAATTTTATTCTCAATCCAGTCCCTATAGCAGGTGTCCAATTGGTAAATCTATAGGTATCTAAATCTGATACAGAGGAAATATTTCCATAAAAAACGGCACCAAGAAAACCGTTTTTGGTAATATCTGTACGGTATTCGGTTTCCAAATACAATAACGAATTACTTCTGTAGCGGTTGCGGGTAAATCCTCTACCTGTTTTACCATAACGATCCCAACCTATGCTTGGCAAATCCAGATAATGAGGTTTCCCATCGAAAACAGCCCAGTAAAAAATTCTAGTTGCCAATACTTTATGCCGTGTATCACTAAAAGAATGATATTTTCTCGCATCAATATAAATGGATTGCCACTTCGTATCACTTCCAAAAATACTGGAATTGATACGATAATCAGCTTCAAAATAATAGCCCTGATCCGGATTCAAAATATTTTTCCGGGAATCATACAAAGCCTGAAAAGCAATTCCTGAAGAAAGCTCGTTAGTGTAATCTCCTTCTTGGTATTTCGCAAAATCAGTAGGAACATCTATTTCAGAATCCTCAGAAATACTTCCATATTTATCTAATTGAAACCCTAATCCTAAACGAAAATCTCCTTTTATTTTTCGACTAATAAATTGATAAAATCGAATTTGTTGATAATCTACTTCCGATTGTGGATTCTTGGAACTATTCCCTCCTAAACCGTAAGTAAACTGAGGATAAATCATAAACCTGTAGTCACCAATAAAATTATATTTATTATCCTTAGTATAAATATAGGATTGTATAGGAAAAGAGTACTGACCAGTAAAACTAGTGGTGGGCGTAAAATAAACTTCCGACATTTTGGTAGTTTCATAATTATGATCCAAGTAGAAAGTTGTTACAAATGAAACAACTAATCCACCTTCAGAACTCTTCATGTCGGGTGCAGGAATTAACGAAAAAGCAATTTTACTTTGATCTTCTTTTTTCTTAACACTGTCAGGACTTATAAAAATACTTTCCAAAATTTGCTTCATATCTACATCATCACTTTTTAAATCTATTTTCTGCGAGAACGAAGAAAATGAAGAAATAAGTATAAAAAATAGAAGTAAATTATGTTTAATGAAATCCATAAGTTTTATTTGGATTGTAGAAAAGTATTTTTTTTAACAATCCAAATATAAGAAAAAATCAATACTTCATTACCCCTCCAAAGACAACAAAATCAAAAATAGAAAGCTATCAAAGGTTATTCTATACTATTAGCTATTTATTTAATATCTTGCTTTTAATTTCTATTAAACCATTATAATGTTCAATTTTTTGATTCTTTTTTTTCTGTTCATAACCTCTTCTTATAACCAAACTTCGGGCTGTACAGACCGTCTCGCCTCCAATTACAATCCAAAAGCAACTAAAAACAATTGTAAATGTTGGTATGCTTCTGCAAAAGTAAAACCAAAGTACACCGCAAAACTTAGTGATTCATTAATAAGGACTTCGGGCTTGACTCCTTTTGATGGCTTACTGTGGACTCACAATGATCACTTTGACTCTGAATTTTATGGGTTGGATTTAAAGGGAGAAATCAAGAAAAAAATAACCCTGAAAAAATTAAAATACACCGATTGGGAAGAGATTACACAAGATAGTAGTTATATCTACATTGGTGATTTTGGCAACAATAATCTAGGCAACAGAAAAGATTTAAGAATATTAAGAATTCAAAAAAAGACATTTTACACTACCAATCCCGAAATTGATACTATCTCTTTTTCGTATCCTACTCAAAACGATTTCTCTATTAAAAAAGCCAATACAACCGATTTTGATTGTGAGGCATTTGTAGTGTTACATGATAGTATTTTTTTGTTTACCAAACAATGGACTTCCCAAAAATCTACTGTTTATTCTTTGCCAAAAACACCAGGCAAATATAATGCTCATCTCAAAGAAATACTGGATGTACAAGGATTAATAACGGGCGCAACTACATTACCTACACAAAAAGGTATTGTTTTGTGTGGGTACTCTAAATTCCTTCAACCTTTTGTCGTCTTACTGTATGACTATCAAAACAATGATTTTGGAACAGGCAACAGGCGTAAAATTAAAATAGCACTCCCATTTCATCAAATCGAAGCAATCACAACCGAAGACGGCAAATTATTTTACCTCACCAATGAAACAACGTTGAAGAAACCTTTTGTAAACACACCACAACAATTTCATACGATCGATTTGAGTCCTTATTTAAAACCATAAAATCAGTATCATCCTTGTGCCATTTCAATATTGGATAGCAACTTCCGTTTTAAAAACTTACTTTTGCAAAAAATTACACTCGTGAATTACCTTTCAGTAGAAAATATATCAAAATCTTTTGGGGAACGAACTCTCTTCAAAGACATCTCTTTTGGAATCAACAAAGACCAAAAAATTGCCTTCATTGCCAAAAATGGTTCGGGTAAAACCACTATTATGAGTATCATCAATGGTTTGGACGAGCCAGATACAGGACAAGTTATTTTACGCAAAAGTATCAGAATGGCATTTTTGTCTCAAGACAATAATTTGCAAGAGGAACTTACAATTGAAGAAAGTATTTTTGCTTCGGATAATGAGACTTTAAAAATCATTGAAGCATACGAAAAAGCATTAGAAAATCCCGAAGACGAAGAAGCCTACCAAAAAGCTTTTGACGGAATGGATCGTCATAATGCGTGGGATTTTGAAACGCAATACAAACAGATTTTGTTCAAACTGAAATTGGAAGATTTCAAACTGAAAGTTAAAAACCTTTCGGGTGGACAAAAGAAACGTTTGTCATTGGCGATTATCCTGATTAACCGTCCTGATTTATTGATTCTGGATGAGCCTACCAATCACCTGGATTTAGAGATGATTGAATGGTTGGAAAGTTATTTTGCTAAAGAAAACATTACGTTGTTTATGGTTACGCACGACCGTTTCTTTCTGGAACGTGTTTGTAATGAAATCATCGAATTGGACAACGGAAAAATTTACCAATACAAAGGAAATTACTCTTATTATTTAGAGAAAAAAGAAGAACGTATTGCTTCTGAAAATGCAAGTGTAGACAAAGCCCAAAACTTGTTTGTAAAAGAATTAGAATGGATGCGTCGTCAGCCGAAAGCGAGAACAACTAAGTCTAAATCACGTCAGGATGATTTTTATGACATTAAAGAAAAAGCACAAAGCCGAAGAAAAGAAAACAAGGTAGAACTTGAAATTAATATGGAGCGTATGGGAAGCAAGATTATTGAGCTTCACAAAATCTCTAAGAAATTCAAGGACCATGTAATTTTGGATAATTTCAGTTATGATTTTCAACGTGGTGAACGTATTGGAATTATTGGTAAAAACGGAACTGGAAAATCTACTTTCCTAAACCTTCTTACTGGTGCTTTACCTTTAGATCACGGAAAAGTAGTCGTTGGTGACACCATCAAAATTGGATATTACACTCAAAGCGGAATCAACCCAAAACCGGGACAACGCGTTATTGATATTATTAAGGAATACGGAGAATTTATTCCGTTGTCTAAAGGACGTATGATTTCGGCTTCCCAATTGTTGGAGCGTTTTCTTTTTGATGCCAAAAAACAATACGATTTTGTAGAAAAACTAAGTGGTGGTGAATTGAAACGTTTGTATTTATGTACCGTTTTGATTCAGAATCCTAACTTCTTGATTCTCGATGAGCCTACCAATGACTTGGATATTGTGACTTTGAACGTCTTGGAAAGTTTTCTTTTGGATTACCCAGGCTGTTTGGTTGTTGTATCGCACGACCGTTATTTCATGGATAAAATTGTAGATCAGCTATTCGTTTTTAGAGGACAAGGTGAAATTGAAACTTTTCCTGGTAATTACTCTGATTTTAGAGCCTATGAAGACAGTAACGATGTTGCTCAAAAAGAAGACAATAAAACGGAGAAGAAAGAGTGGAAACAAAATAATCCAACTGGAAATTTGACTTTTAACGAGCAAAAAGAATTTCAGAAAATCGAGAAAGAAATCAAGGATTTAGAACTAGACAAAACTAAAATTGAACAGTTATTTGCCGATGGAAAAGTAGCTGATGCTGATATTGAAAAGAAAGCCAAAGAACTCGAAAACCTTATCAAGAAAATAGAAGCCAAAGAAGAACGCTGGTTTGAACTTTCTGCTAAGATGGAAGGATAAAACTTCGTTTATACTATTACAATCCCCAATGCTTTTAAGTTTAAAAGTATTGGGGATTTTGTTTTTTAGGTGTTTAATCATTTATATTTGATAATCATTAAGAATGATATTTGCCAGGCATATAAAACGTTAGCTATAATTTCCCTTAACAATTCACAACTATGAATCAAAATGACCCAATAGTATTTTTAAAAACTAAAGATTTTAAATTCATTAAAGAAATTGGACAGGGTGGAACAGGAAGAACGATCTTAATGAAAGACGAAGCTATAGACGAGATATTTGTGTGTAAAAAATATTCACCTTATAACGAAGATGATAAAGGCTTATATTACGACTATTTTAAAGATGAAATAAAAATCCTTTATAAAACAAATCACGCTAATATTGTTCGTGTTTTCAACTATTATCTTTATCCTGAAGAAACAACAGGTTTTATAATAATGGAGTACATTGATGGGAAACAAATTGATAAATATCTAAATGAAAATCCAGATCATTTAGAAGATATATTTCTACAAACAATAGAAGGATTTAAACATTTAGAAGAAAAAGAAATTTTACATCGAGATATAAGACCAAATAATATTCTCATAACAGAAAGTGGTATTGTGAAAATCATTGATTTTGGGTTTGGAAAACAGGTAGATGCAAACACCGTTAACAAAAGTATTACGTTGAATTGGAGATTCTCTATACCGAAAGATTTTGAGGAGGAAATTTATAATCATAAAACCGACATTTACTTCATAGGTAAACTATTTGAAGAAATTATTTCACAGATAGGAAATGTAAATTTTAAATATTCCCATATTTTAAAAAAAATGATTGCAATTAATTACAATAAAAGAATCAATTCATTTTTTGATATATATAGAGATATGCTGAATGACCAATCCATCGATATTCAATTTACCATTGGCGAAAAAAATATTTATCAAAATTTCGCTAACGATTTTATAAAAATATTTACAACAATTGAAGATAATCTAACCTATGAAACTAGCCTTGATAAGATAATAAGAAATCTCGAAGAATTAAATAAGAATTCTATGTTAGAAAATATCATTCAAGACAATGCGAAGTTGACACGAATATTTTTAATTGGCAAGTATAGTTACTTCAAAACAAAAGAAATAAAAGTTACATATGTTAGCGCATTTTTAGATTTATTAAAAAAATCTACTGAGGATAAAAGAAAAATTATATTAAATAATTTATGGATACGATTTGATTCTATTCAAAGATTTAAAGATGATGATTTACCATTTTAAAACTACAGCTAAATCTGTTTGATAAAATTTAAAAACAAACTAAGCCACTCTCCTAATTTTATATTTAAATGAACATAGAGAACAAATCACAGTGTACATTAACAGTCAGTCAGAATCGAAACGCAACGAGATGCAAACATTACACGAAGTCATTCTACATATTAATGCCAGCATGTAAATTATGATTCTTGAATGGTAAAAACAGTGAAAATAAAGTTGTTTCGAACCCTAATATAGGATATGGATTATACACCATACAATATGCGGATGGGAAAACCAAAGAGTTTTATCAAATTGGTTTAAGTGCAAACACAACCGGAATTTCTATCTATATACTTGGCCTTAAAGACAAAACTTACTTATCTCAAACCTTTGGAAAAAAAATAGGCAAGGCAAGCGTGAGCGGGTATTGTATCAAGTTCAAAACGCTAAAAGATATAAACATCAATATCCTTAAAGAGGCCATACGATATGGGGCCGAGCAAGAACTGTAATTAACAATTTATAAATAATCATTAAACAATAAAACTCATGACTGAACAACATCCAAACCTTGCCATCATTGCACAGTTCTTTGATGCTTATGGCAAAAATGACTTGAACGGTATACGTCAAGTTATTGATGAAAATGTAAAATGGACAATTCCAGGACACCATCCTTTGAGCGGAACTAAAATTGGCGTGGATGAAGTCCTCGCATTCTTCTCTCATTTAGGTAAATCAGATTTTAAAGCTGACCCAATTGTTTTAGGGGTTAACGACGACTATGTTGTGGACTGTCATCGTGGCTGGAGCAACAGAGAAGACGGAAATAATATTGATATCCTCTGGTGCTTACTTTGGAAAATTGAAAACGGAAAAATTACAGAGGTTGTAAACTTTGCCGCTGATCAACACGAAGCAGATCGTTTTTTCTATAAAGCATATCAGCTAAAACCAATTCAAGACAGAGTAGTTTAGCTCCAAAATAATATTAATCGTGTATTTGTTACAGACAATTTACATCAAAAAACCAACAGTGTAACTGTTGGTTTTTATAGTAATACACCTATTTAAAAGCAAAAACTACAACAGAACAAACTCTATTGTAGTTTTTTTAATTTAAAAAATCAGACAGAAAATCTTTAAAAGTTTTTCCTTTTATTTTTTACATTCTATTTCAAATTATAAATTCTTTATCATCTCCACTAGTTTATCCTTAGTCATTGGTTTTATAATGAAATCAGAAACTTCATTGATAGCCGTAGCACGACTAATATCATCAGGAGAAATTGAGGATGAGCAGATATAAATTACAATCTTTTTTCCAATTACTGGATTGATTTTAACATATTCCTCAAGAAACTGCCATCCATCCATTATTGGCATACTTAAGTCCAGAAGAATAATATCTGGCAATGCATCAACATTATTTAAATTTTCTTTGAGAAAAACCAGAGCATCCAAGCCATTTTCAAAAATCTTGATGAGATCTATAAGCTTACTTTTTTCAATCATTTTGGTCGTAAGAAAAACAAAAACTTCATCGTCGTCTACTAATGTAAGTTGCTTGATAGCTGTCATAAATTTTGATTATTAAATTCAACAAAAAAAGTACTACCCATATCTGGCTGGCTTTCCACCCATATCTTCCCCCCCATGGATTCGACTTGGGTCTTCGTCATAAAAAGTCCAAATCCTTTTGCATCAGGATGTTTGTGGAATGTTTTTCGAATTTTAAAAAGATTATTTTTGTGCAAATCTATATCAATTCCTAGTCCATTATCACAAATCGAAAGTAATACTGTATCATTAACTTTTCTGGATTTTATTTTAATATTTGGCTTTCGCTGGGGTGATTTATATTTCAATGCATTGCTCATTAAATTGGTAATAATGCTTTCAAAATATTTATTAGGGAAATAAATTATTGGGGCATCAATGACATCAAGCTCAATATTTGCATCATATTCCTTGATTTGTGTATCAAAGCAAATAAGTACTTTATCTAAGCAATCTTCTAAACAATTTCTATCTGTAATTATTCCTGTTTCCTGTTGAATTTGGATAGATTCAACCAATTCGTTAAAAATTTCCATCAGATGGTTTACTACAGGTTTTATTTTGGAATGCACTATTTGTCGCTCATCTTCGTCAGTGCTTTGATCAATATAATCAACTAACATTGAAATATTAATTAAGGGTGCTCTTAAATTGTGTGAAACTATATTGCAGAAATCAATTAGCTGGGTATTTTTATACTTTAAGGCTGAAGAATATTTAATCAAATCCTCCTCGGCCTTTTTCCTTAATGTTATATCAGAGCGTATTGCAACATACTGATATGGCTTATTATCTTTATCTAAAAAAGGAACGATTGTTGTATCAACCCAATATATAGTACCGTCTTTCGCCTTATTTTTGAGTTCTCCCTTCCATATTTTTCCATTCGCAATAGTTATCCATAAATCTCGGATAAATTCCTTTGGGTGAAAACTGGAATTAATGATCCTATGGTCCATCCCGATTAATTCTTCCCTGCTATATTTTGAAATCTTACAAAAATTATCGTTGGCATGTATAATTATTCCCTTTGGATCCGTAATAGCAACAATTGCTGACTCGTCAAGGGCATATTTATAATCGTCAAGCTCTTTCATAATTAGTTTTTAAATTATTATGTCTATAAAAAATTACGCCAAATATCTTCTAATAAAATCCCTTATTAGCTTAAAAAAAAACTAAAAATCAACTATTTATAAGCTAACCTGATTATTAAATTATGAATGAATCTGACTTGACAATATAGAAGTAACACAATCATTTACAGTGCAATTTACCACAAAAAGAAATACATTTCATACATCTTGATATTTTAATTCATTAAATATTTTGAATACTCAAATACATTAAGTGCTTCTATTACATTTATAAAAAATGAAAACATAACAACAGTTATATAAAATAGAAAATCCCGACCACTTAACGCAATCGGGAAATTAATCTTAAATATCAACCCATTTTAAAAGGTTCAAATTTTAAAAAACGTTACTTCGTTTTCATAGGAGGCAAATCAAATGCCTTTGCATCGTGTTCAAAACCATTACGGTGAGAACCGTCGCAAAATGGCTTGTTTGATGATAATCCGCAACGACAAAGCCCTAAAGCTAATCGTCCTTCCAGACCATAAACAGTACCCTCGCTGTCTGTTATTTCAAAATCACCTTCTATTTTTATAGAACCATTTTTATTAATTGTTAGTTTCGTCTTGTTCATAATCTTATTTGTTTTTTTTGAGCCCAAAGATTACAAAATTAAAATTTGAAATCTTAATTACTGTAATGTCTTTTTTACCTGAAAAGGGTAATTAAGAATAATTCTGTTTTAGTAATAATGAACAACAAAAATATAAGTAATTTACACTTTTCATTTAAAAAAAATCACTACCAAGCAATCGGATTGTAATCTTTCAAAAACTTACCACACCAGTGTTTCCCTGTATTAATACCATCAAACAAAGGATCCATAACTCGTGCAGCTCCATCAACAATATCAAGTGGTGGCTGAAAATCTTGTTCTTCCTGTTTTCTTTTGGCTAATTCTGCAGGATCTTCATCGGTTACCCATCCTGTATCTACGGCATTCATAAAAATTCCATCTTTAGCTAAAGTTCCTGCAGCAGTATGCGTAAGCATATTCAGAGCAGCTTTCGCCATATTGGTATGCGGATGACGGTCTTCCTTGAAATCACGGTAAAACTTCCCTTCCATCGCCGAAACATTGATGATGTGTTTTTTACCAGTATTGTCTTTTTTCATCACTTCCGAAAGACGGTTACACAACACAAAAGGAGCAACCGAATTCACCAGTTGCACTTCAATCATTTCGGTAGTTTCAATCTGTCCTAATTTCAATCTCCAACTGTTTACTTTTCGCAAATCTACTTGTTGCAAGTCGGCATCGAGCTCTCCTTCTGGAAAAACTTCTTGCGCGACCAACGTATTATCAAAAGAATATGGTATTTGAGATAATTTGGCCGAAGCCCTTAGACCAATTCCTGGTTCTGGTCCGTGCCAAGTCACTGGCATATTTTGATTGGATGAAGCGCCAATTGTTAGCACTTTTAATTCATCCAAACAATTGGTATGATCGAGTAATAACTCTTGCGCTTGCTGAGGTAAAGACGCTATTGAACGTTCTTCGTTTTCCATCAAATGCGTATAAAAGCCTGCAGGACGTCTCACCGTTTGCGCTGCATTATTAATTAGAATATCCAATCGACCGTATTTTTGTTCTATAAAATTGCAGAAAATTTCCACACTCGGAATATGTCTCAAATCCAATCCGTGAATTTTCAGACGATGTCCCCATTCCATAAAATCGTCTTCCTTTGAAAAACGCAAAGCCGAATCTACAGGGAAACGCGTCGTAGCAATTACTGTAGCGCCTCCACGCAAAAGCATCAAAGTAATATGGTAGCCAATTTTTAGTCGAGAACCTGTAATGACAGCAATTTGTCCTTTTACATCTGCCGTTTGAAAACGTTTGGCATAATTAAAATCGCCACAATCAGAACACATCGTATCATAAAAATGATGCATTTTGGTAAACTCCGTTTTGCACACATAACACTTTCTGGGTGTTTCGAGTTCTAATTGTTCTTTATTAGCAAGATCATTCATCGCTAATAATTTTGGTGCAACAAAAATGCTTGCTTCACGAGCCGAACGAATACCTGTTTCTTTGCGAGCCGTTCTGTCTTTCTTTTCCTGTTTGCGTTTGGCAACTGCTTTTCCGTCTTTTTTTCTTCGAACTAACTCATCACGATCTGGGCGTGCAAATTGCCCAGCTGCTTTAATTAAAGCCGTTCTTTGTTCTTTGGGTATTTCAAAAATCTGATCTGTATCAGTAGTCAATTCGCTCAAAATAGCAATGCACTGGTTTATTGCTTCCAATGTTATTGCGCTCTTAGTTTCAATCACTTCCTTCATCATTATAAAAAATTCATTGCTTTTTTTGGGATAAATTCCAAGGGCGCAAATATAGTTTTAAAACATCAATTGATGCTAATTAAAAACATATTTAGAAAAGCAAAACACAGATTTCACAAATAAGCACAGATTGTTTTATAGATTTAATTTGTGAAATCTGTGTATATTTTTTTTAATTTGTGTCAATTCGTGAAATTCGTGTTTATTTTAAAAATCTCTGAGTATCTTCGCTTTTTCTTAGTGAACCTTTGCGTAATAGACTCTATGCTTTTTCAAATCAAATCCTATATAAAATTCCTTTGGCATTCTAAAAATGAACATGCTGTACATTCCCCATTTGTCTTTACTTTATTGACAAAATGTTTTTATGATAAAAAAATCAAACCGGAATACACTATTTTAAAGAATTACCGAAACAGACTTTTACAAAACAAAAACACCATTGAGATTACTGATTTTGGTGCTGGTTCACGAGTTTTTAAATCCAATACCAGACAAATTGCTAAGATTGCTAAAGCAGCGGGTATTTCTACTAAACGAGCTCAATTATTATACCGAATCGTTAATTATTTCCAGCCTGATACTATATTAGAAATTGGAACTTCACTTGGACTTGCCACTTCTGCCCTATCATTAGGAAATCCAAAAGCTTCGATTACGACTTTGGAAGGTTGTCCGAATACAATGAATCAATGTCAATTGCAACTAAAAAAGTTCAATATCAATAATGTAGAATGTGTAGTTACTGAATTTAGTAGTTATTTTCAAAACCAACAACTTTCAACTTTCAACTTTCAACTAATTTATTTCGACGGCAACCATTCCAAAAAAGCTACATTAGATTATTTCGAATTATTATTACCTACAATTACCAATGAAACGGTATGGATTTTTGATGATATTCACTGGTCTGCCGACATGGAAGAAGCTTGGGAAATCATTAGAAATCACTCAAAAGTTACGGTAAGCATTGATACTTTTCAATGGGGATTGGTATTCTTTAGATATGAACAACCCAAACAGCATTTTATAATACGAACTTAGATTTATACCTTTAAATTCAAAAAACTACTTCATGGATATCAAACAAATTTTTGAAAACAATCAAAATTGGATTGCCAAACAACTCAAAATAGACGAAGATTATTTTAAAAAACTTTCTGACGGACAATCACCAGAGTTCCTTTATATTGGCTGTTCAGATAGTCGTGTTTCTGCCGAAGAGCTTATGGGTATAGAACCTGGAAAAGTATTTGTACATCGCAATATTGCTAATATGGTTCCAAATACGGATCTGAACTCTATGTCGGTTATCAATTATGCAGTAGTACATTTAAAAGTAAATCACATTGTTGTTTGTGGTCATTATGGCTGTGGTGGTGTTCATGCCGCTATGCAGCAATCGGATTTAGGAATATTAAATCCGTGGCTAAGAAACATTCGTGACGTTTACAGGATTCACCGCAAAACTCTAGATGCAATTACCAGTGAAGATGAAAAATATAAAAAACTCGTAGAATTGAACGTGCAGGAACAATGCATCAATGTCATTAAAACTGCCGAAGTTCAAAAAGCATACAGAGAACGAGATTTAAAAGTATATGGATGGGTTTTTGATCTTCACAGTGGAAAATTAATTGATTTGGATATCAACTTTACGGAGATATTAAAAGACATCACTCAGATTTACAAAATATCATAATTTACAATTCTAAATTAAAGAGTTTAAAAATTCTAAACAAAAAAAGACAGCCACCCCCATGACTGTCTTTTTGTTTAAATAACCTAAACTTAACCCTATAACTAAGATTTCAATTATGCAAACAGTCAAGAAAAGACTGAAAGCTATTATCTATCAAAAAAAGTTTAGTTCTTATTAACTAACCAATAAAATCTAAAACTTTTATAAGGCAAATTTACTCTATAAAAACCAAAATGTTTTAAAAATAATCGTTAAAAATACCATAAAATCGATAAAATACATATTTTATTAATTTTAACACATATTTAAATACAAAAAAAATAATTTAAAATTCAATAATAAACAATCCAGTAATATCAATTTTTATACCAAAATCTACTACACAATTTGATAATATCCATTCAAATGAATTGTAACAAAAAACCATGAATTACTACTTATGGTATATTAAAAAGTCTTTTGTACTTTTAAAAACAAAATCAACAATCTGCAATCCAAAATTCTGATGAAAAACCCACTTATAAAAATTACAAATATCAAAAGAGATTTTGTACTAGGAAACGAAATCGTTTATGTACTAAAAGGCATTGATTTAGAAATTAATAAAGGGGAATATGTTGCATTAATGGGACCATCAGGATCAGGTAAATCTACATTAATGAATTTGTTGGGTTGCTTAGATACCCCAACATCGGGTACTTATATTTTGAATGGTAAGAATGTAAGTCACATGAAAGATGACGAATTAGCCGAAATTCGAAACAAAGAAATTGGATTTGTTTTTCAAACATTCAATCTTTTACCTAGAACAACTGCTTTAGATAATGTAGCATTGCCAATGATTTATGCTGGGTATTCCAAATCAGAACGTACTGTACGTGCCACCGAAGTTCTCAGTCAAGTAAATCTT